>CAYIZU010000067.1:1399-8055 GCA_964367795.1 uncultured Rikenellaceae bacterium
TTAAGGTAAACGATAACTCCTTTTCCTTCTTGTTCAATCATGCGCATTGCCTTTTTTAGCTGCTGACCACAATCGCAACGTGAAGAACCAAATATGTCACCAGTCATACATGAAGAGTGCATACGTACAAGTATCGGCTCATCCTCTGTCCATTCTCCTTTAATAAGAGCAAGATGTTCAATGTCTTGCTTATCTTGGATGAAAGGGATAACTTTAAAGTTCCCATGTTCAGTAGGCATAAAAGCGGTAACGCCACGTGTAACCACCGATTCGCGCTCAAGGCGATAACGGATTAGGTCGGCAATAGATATGATTTTCATGTCAAAATGCTTAGCAAGCTCTAAGAGTTCTGGTAAGCGCGCCATGGTACCGTCTTCGTTCATTATCTCAACAAGTGCTCCCCCCGGTTTAAGTCCCGCAAGGCGAGTTAAATCCACAACAGCCTCTGTGTGTCCCGGACGACGTAATACACCTTTACTTTGAGCCATTAAAGGGAAAATATGCCCAGGACGACCAAAATCAACAGATTTCGCATTAGGATCGACAAGAGCCTTTAGCGTTTTAGCTCTATCATGTGCAGAAATACCCGTTGTACAACCATCACCAAGTAAATCAACCGAAACCGTGAATGGGGTAGCATGTAGCGAGGTGTTTTCGCCCACCATCATATCTAACTTTAGCTCATTACAACGCTCTTTGGTTAGAGGTGCACATACAAGTCCACGTCCATGACGCGCCATGAAATTTACTATTTCAGGTGTTATAGTCTCACATGCTGCTACAAAGTCCCCTTCATTTTCTCTATCTTCATCATCCACAACGATGATAATTTTACCATTACGAATCTCTTCAAGTGCCTCTTCAATAGTGTTCAATTGCGACACCTTTTTCTCATTGTTACTCATTATTTATTGCGTTTAATTCTTAATCGTTTTATTTTTGGTAGTTTTATTTTTTCCACCCTCTTGAGTGATGGATATTTTGTTGTTAGTTTTCTCCAATAACGTGAAAAGACGATATAATAGGCATCCATATCCATTATTTTGGAATCGGTAATAGCTTTCCACATAAGGAAAACAGCTATTGGGAATAGTACTATTGTTGGGAGCCACATACCAAATAGTGGCGTCCATGCACCATCTCGTACCAACTTCTCACTTGTCATTGTTATGATATAGTAGAAGATAAAGAATAGTACTGCAATGACAAGAGGCAGTCCAATACCACCTTTCCTTATAATGGCTCCTAAAGGTGCCCCTATAAGGAAAAATATCAATATCGAAACAGGTAGGGTTAGTTTTTTATGCCAGTCAGCCATCGAACGGTAGAGCTTAACGGAACTTTGCAGAACATTTGAATGTCCTACCTGAAAGTTAAATTTCATTTGTTCTAACCTTGCTGTTGCATCTTTAAATATTCGTTCCTTGATTTCCGGTGTCAGAGTGTCTATGCTGTGCGCAGTCATCATGAAAGGATGCTTAGTTGCTCTTATGCTATCACTCTTATTGAAAAAAGTGGTGTCAGATGCATACAGATATGTGTATATGATATCTTTTTTTGCTTTAGTTATCGATTTGTTAAATGTGATAGATAACGAATCTATATCCTTGGATAGCTCCTTTATACTTTTTTGCTCACTGGCATCACCATAAGCATTTTTTCCTGATTTTTCGAAACTAAAACCCTCCAAAGGCATGAGTATCTCTTGTCGACTAAAAATATTGTGACGTAGCTCCGGTTGATTATACCAGTTATAGTCGCGCCTATCCTCGTAGTTTTGCCCGTTGAAGAGGATAATCTGCATATATTTGTTATTCTCAATAAGCGTTATATACCCTGAATCTGCCACTGTAGTACTTGCCATACCTCTATTACGTGTATCGTATATTAGTACATCAGTCAATAGTTTTGTCTTGCTATTTTGCTTGCCAACACGTATACTAATATCTTCAATACCATTGAAAAATACACCATCCTTAAATTTTATCTCTTTCCTTTGGCGTATGATATCATACATCACTATACCTGCCTGTTTCACCGAGAATGGCACATAGTTGTTAACAATGAAGAAACCTAAAACAGATAGTACGGATGCTGCAATTATCAGGCTGCGCATGATACGAAGTAATGACACCCCTGCTGATTTCATGGCAATCAATTCATAGTTATTTCCAAGATTACCCATCGCCATAATACCAGCTAAGAGGGTAGCAAATGGTAGGCCTATTGGTAGCATAGTGGAGGTCATATAAAATAGTAGCTCAACAATAGCCGAAAAGGGAAGCCCTTTCCCTACAAGGTCATCGATATAGCGAAATAGAACGTTCATCATCAGTATGAACATCACTATTAGAAAAGATGCCACCATCGGACCTAAATAGGATTTTAATATAAATTTATCTAATGTCTTCATTAACTACAATATTTACCCTCTCGTATAACCATGCAAAGATAGCTCATTTTTTTTAATTATGTAGAAAAAATCTAAATTATTCTCAGGGCAAACGCAATCGTGTCCTAAATTAGAATAGTAAATTTTAAAATAATAACTTAGCACAATACTCTTTAAAGCTTTTTTCGTCTCTATGAAGCTCCCTTAATTGCGCAAGACCTTCTGCATTGCGTTTGGTTATTATAGGCATCTTTAGGTATCCCCCTTCGCTATATTTATTAGTTATGTGGTTGTATATAGCATTAATATGCTCCTCGGTTGAGAAGTGCGGCGATACCACCTCACTATGATAAAATGAACGACGTATTATTGTGTCTGGCTCTATTAGCCTGTCTGCACTACTTAGAATTTTTCCATATATACTGCGAGGCTCACTCTTAGCAGATGCTCGATGATCCTCAATTGATTCAGCAATAATCAAAATCTCTTCAGTAGAGAAAATTTTTTTTATGAAGGAATCATTCTTAAGCATTCGAGCTGATGTTATATGATGTGTATCACGCCCTTCAGATAGTCCTAAGTCGTGAAATAATGCCGCTGTATAAAGCATATCTCTATTAACATCATACTGCTCGGCAAGCTCCATAGTTCCAGCAGCAACGGCTAAAATGTGGTCTCTGTTATGCCCTTTATCAAATTTATCGTATTGTGGTAGTATATTATTGTTTAAATACTCTTTAAGTTCATTATTTATCATTCCTAACTAAATCTATAACTTTATATCAAGTGTCGTAGCAAAATTGTCGAACGACATTTTATTTAGCTCGCAACATCCAATATCTTTGATTGTGACAATATTTATGCTGCCAGCACTCTTCTTTTTATCTAATTTTAAAGCATTAAATATGAGCTCTATCGGCAGGTCGGTGCGCGTAGGCATCCCATTATCTTCAAGTATTTTATCTATCTCTGCTTGTATTTCGGGTTTAAGATAGCCTAATTTAACAGATATCTCCGAAATCATTGATATGCCTATTGATACGGCCTCTCCATGGTTATATTTATCACAACTCCGCTCAATGGCATGACCAATAGTGTGCCCTAAATTGAGAAGTTTACGTTTTCCTTTGTCGTTAACATCAATAGACACAATCTTTAACTTAGCCTTTATCGTTCGTCCAATCATATCCATGAGTAGCTCTTTATTTTCGGCTATCTCCATGAATGTGTTTTCTTTGAAGATAGTGTATAGTTGACTACTTTGTATTATTCCGCATTTAAAAGCCTCTATCATTCCAGAACGTATATCTCTTGGAGATAATGTTGATAGGAATGATGTGTCAATAGCTATAAATTCTGGTTGATTAAAGGTTCCAACGATATTTTTATACCCTTCATAGTTAATACCATTTTTACCACCTATTGCTGCATCTACTTGTGACAGTAGGGTAGTGGGTATGAACCCAAACTGCATACCTCGCATATATGTTGTTGCAACAAAACCTGTAATATCGGTCACAATGCCACCGCCAACACCTATAAGCAGAGAATCTTTATCGGCTCTAATGGTCATTAATTCAGAGTATATTTGCTCAACGCTTTTAAGGTTTTTATTCTGTTCGCCATCTTCGATGATTATTACATTATGATTTTCGAAGAATTTCTTGTATAACTGATGAACCTTCTTATCAGTCACCATTACAGTGTGTCTATCATCTATTAGCCTCTCTAATACATCATTTATTTTACCTATTTTAATTTTAGATAGGTTGTTCTCGATAGTAATAATTTCATTCATAATATAACACTTTTATGTATATAATACTCTTTAAAAATTTTATCTATATCCGTTATTTCCCCTTCAGATATAGCAAAAATAGCACTTCCGGAACCACTCATTGAGACATAAGTAGCTCCTAAATCGTAAAGTTTGGATTTTATCTCTGTCATCTCTTCATTAAAAACACTCTCTTCAAAATCGTTAGTGATATTATCTCGCCAATCACTTATATTACACTTAATTAGTTCGCTTAATGCCCTTTGAGGATAACGTGGCTTAATCCCCGAATATGCCTCAGCCGTTGAGATACTATAGCTTGGTTTAATAATGTTAATATAAAGCCCCGATAAATCAATATCACACTCCGAAAACTTTTCTCCTCTTCCCGATACAAGCATTGGTTTGTTATATATGAAGAACGGAACATCGCTTCCAACTAACAAAGCTACCTCTGCAAGTTCTCCATCCGTTGCTTTCACATCATAGAGGTTGTTTAGTAACTTTATTACAGCTGCGGCATCCGATGAACCACCTCCTAAACCGGCCCCCAAAGGGATTTGTTTATGTAAATGAATCTTTGCACCGGAAATATTATACCTCTTAGCAAATGTATGATAGGCTTTTACACAGAGGTTATCCACATCTTCTCCATCTACTAATATCCCACTAGTAGATAGCTGAAGGGAGTCGCTTTTTATCACTTCAACAATATCATATAGCGATTTTACAGGATAGAAAAGAGATGAGAGGTTATGGTAACCATCATCTCGGCGTTCTAATATATTTAACCCGATATTTATTTTACAATTAGCTGTTGTAATCATTCTCTTTGTCAAACGCTATATTATTATCGGTCAAAACATGCTTCATAATTAGATTAGTTGCTCCGCGCCCATCTTCAACATATTTCCTACATATATCAGCACGCTTACGTCTCATGATTGAATTCTTTGATAATATTCCCATCCATCGTATTAGTTCATTGTCGTTATTAACACATTCTGCACCTCCTATGTTTATGAGGTCAATCGCTTCGGCAAAGCGTTTATAATTTGGACCAAAAGCCATAGGTATACCATAGGTAGCAGGTTCAAGTGTGTTATGTATTCCAACACCGAATCCTCCGCCAACATACGCCATATCTCCATATTTGTATGCTGATGAGAGTGCACCCACTGTGTTTAGGATAAGAACTGTACTATCTTTAACCAATCCTTCGGTATAAAGACTAACTGTTCGTCCCGTTGCCTCACATGCATTAACTATCCATTGGATATTTGCATCTGTTATCTCATGTGGAGCAATTATGAATCGTATATCTGGAAGGACATGCATCGCCTCAACAAGAAGTTTTTCATCTGGTCGCCATGTACTACCTGCAACGATGGTTATATTATTTTCATTTTCTTTAAATTTTTCAATGATATCTAACTTCATAGATTTTTTTGATAAAGCATACACCCTATCAAATCTCGTATCACCGGCAACAGTTACATTTGTTATACCTATTGTCGATAGTAATCTCATAGATTGTACATTTTGAACAAATATGTGATTGAAGAGCCCTAATGTATTCTTAGCATGCATATTATACCACTTAAAATAGTATTGCTGTGGATTGAAAATTGCAGATATAACATATAATTTGGCTTTCGACCTCTTTATTGCGTAAAGAATATTACTCCAATAGTCGTATTTCACCAATACGAATACTTTTGGGTTGATATAACGCACAAATCGTCGTGCTGCTGTTGGGGTGTCAAGAGGAAGGTATAGAACATAATCTGCCCCCTCATAATCTTTGCGATAAACATATCCCGAGGGCGAAAAAAATGTTAGCACCATTTTATACCCAACAAATTTTCTTCGCATCTCTTCTATAACCTCACGCGCTTGTTCAAATTCTCCTAAAGAGGCACAGTGAAACCAGATAATATCTGCTTTATTATCTTTCATTGCCAATTTGGCTTTTTTTAATAATCCTCTACGTCCTATATACCATATTCGCATTTTTTTATTGAATAAGGCTATTATTGGCAATGCTAATGCCACAAGATATGTAAATATACTGTATAACATAATTGGGGTTGTTTATTTTAATAATTTACTTACAATAATTTCAAATTGTTTACTAACTACACTGTTACTTATAACCTCGGGGACACCACTATCTCCTCCATCGCATATACCCTCAACAATTGGTATTTCTCCGAGTATCTCTAATCCGTAAGAATCAGCTAACTCTTTACATCCATCTCTCCCAAAGATATAATAGCGGTTATTTGGTAACTCTTTAGGTGTGAACCATGCCATATTTTCTATTAATCCCAAAATTGGAACGTTAATATTTTCAGAACGAAACATTTCAACACCTCGTACAACATCTACTAATGCCACCTTTTGTGGCGTACTGACAATGATAGCACCATCAAGTTTTAGTTCGGTTAATATTGATAGGTGAATATCACCTGTTCCCGGTGGCAT
>CAYIZU010000067.1:8065-10121 GCA_964367795.1 uncultured Rikenellaceae bacterium
AGTCGAGCTCACCCCAAAGCGTCTGGTGAATCAATTGCTTAATAGCATTTGTTGCCATAGCCCCTCGCCATATAAGGGCATCTTTCGGATTGATGAAAAAGCCAATCGACATAACTTTTATATCATACCTTTCAGCAGGTATTATCATATCCCTACCATCAACTTGCTCTCCAATAGGTTCGTAACCATCAAGTCCTAACATTTTAGGGATTGATGGCCCATACACATCTGCATCTAAAAGCCCCACTTTATACCCCATCTTGGAAAGTGTAACTGCAAGGTTAGCGGTGACAGTAGATTTTCCAACCCCTCCTTTACAAGATGAAACGGCAATAACTTTACCAAAATGAGAGCTATTTTCCTTTGCAAAAGATACTGCTTTAGGCTTAATCTCTTTTGTTACAGGCTGCTTAACCACTATCGTAATATTATCTTTATACTTTGGGTATGCCTCCTCAATAAGGGCAATAGCAAAACGCTTGATTTTTGCCGCAAAAGGGTCGTTTGCACGACGAAGAGCTATTGAGAAAAATATTTTATCATCCCCAATATTTAGCCCTTCAATCAATCCCATAGATACAATATCTTCACCCGTTTCAGGATGAATAAGTGCTTTGAGAATAGATAATATATCGCTATTATTAATCATAATTAATTTAATAAATCTTTTATGGTAATACTATCGCTACTAACATTTACTACTGGTTTGCGGATAATCGTACTATCCTTCTCCCCGACAACAGAACGCTTTTTTCTCTCATCGCGGCTCTTTTTAACACTTTCAACCTCTTTAATTCTATTAATGTTATTCTCCTCGATAACCTTAACCAATTTAGAGTTTGTACGTGCCTTAAGCCAATCAGTAAGCCTGTTTATCTCTCTCTCGGATAACTTCTTGTTATTCTGTATGATATAGCACATTATAAGAGTATCTATCACCTCGCCTTTGCTATCATACATAACTGAGCGCGATATGGTTGCTGAAATATCACTGTTAACAATTGCCTTCATCTCTTTGAGTAGAGCCGCAGAAGGAGCAGATAGCTTTTTCATATCTTTTATATCGGCTGTTAGCTCATTGATTTGGTCGTTCTTGTCTCGTATGAGTTCCTCAAAGTTTTTAGTTATATAGTTTGAACTTAAATCGCTATTATCATCCCCTTGACGAACAATTAGATTTGTTCTTGAAATATCGTATGTTGATAATTGTGATCTTAAAACATCAATAACATCATTTGAAATAGGCTTACCATATAGTATAACCTCTAAAGTGTTAGTCTCTTTTCGGTGACTGGTATATGTTACTTTATAATCAAGAACTTCTGCCTCCTTGAAGTCAAAAGCTGTTGCAATATAACGTGATACATTTTGCTTATATATCATTTCACGGATAAGATTATATCCAATAAATACACTTGGAACTATTGTTATTACGATGATAGTAACCATTATACGCTTAACCCTACGACCATATACAGGGTCAACAAATACCTTCTTCTCAAAACCCATTGAATTGGTGATAACAAATGCAGCTAATCCAATAAATACGGTATTTATGATGAATAGATAGAATGCTCCAAAGAAGTAGTTATATTGCCCTGTGGCCAAACCAAATCCTGCGGTACATAACGGTGGCATTAACGCCGTAGCTATAGCCACACCCGGTATAACAGTTATTGATTTCTCTTGTCTTGTTTGTGCAACTATACCCGCTAATCCCCCAAAGAAAGCAACAAGTACATCCCATGTAGTTGGTTGTGTTCTGGCTAATAGCTCACTCTGTTCACTTGCCAACCATGGACTCGCTATGAAGTAACTCGTTGAAGCAAGGATGGCTATGATAATCATAAATCCAAAATTCTTAGCCGAACGCTTTAGTAATTCGAAATCGTTTATCCCCAATGAAAAACCCATACCCATAATAGGACCCATTAACGGGGAGATAAGCATGGCTCCAATAATAACAGCTGTTGAATTTACATTCAATCCAATAGATGCTATTATGGTGGCAAATATCAATACCCACAGATTGGTGCCTCGTAATAATAACACCATT
>CAYIZU010000068.1:0-7640 GCA_964367795.1 uncultured Rikenellaceae bacterium
GGAACTCCATTATCTGATGGTGACGCCGTTACTGTTATTAAAGATTTAAAGGTTAAAGGTTCATCAATGATTATTAAACGTGGCACAAAGGTGAAATCTGTACGCCTGACAGAGAATCCAGAAGAGGTAGATTGTAAAATAGACGGGAGTAATATTGTGCTAAAATGCTGTTTCCTTAGAAAGATGTAGAACGTGTCATGAAAAAGATGCCAACATATGTAAAGATACTGATAGGAATGGTCTTGGGTATTGTCTTAGGTTTTGTTTTGACAAAAACTGGCAATGCTTCTACTGTTAATGATTGGATAGCCCCTCTTGGAGAGATATTTTTAAGACTCCTTAAGATGATAGCCATTCCCTTGGTTATGCTTTCTCTTGTTAAGGGTGTAGGAGGATTAAGTGATATATCGAATCTTGCAAATATAGGTGCTAAGACAATAGCAATATATATAGGAACAACAATTATTGCGATACTGGTTGGCGTAACACTTGTATCTGTAATAAAACCGGGTAACATGGTTTCAAAGGATATATCTATTGCCCTGACAGAGAGCTATTCTGAAGGAGTGGAGCAGCGTAAGGAGGCACTTAACAGTATAGCTGAACAGTCGCCATTGCAGCCCTTAGTGGATATCTTTCCCGAGAATATTATTGAATCCATGGGGAATAATGGTGCTATGTTACAGATAATACTATTGTCTATACTTGTTGGTGTGTCGGTGGTGATAGTTGGTCGGGAAAAAAGTAAGCCCTTTATGGATTTTGTTAGTAGTCTTGATGATATAATCCTTAAAATGATAGATATAATAATGGGTTTTGCCCCTATTGGCGTTGCTGCTTTGATGGCTAACCTTGTGGCTGATAGTGCCGGAGATATTACACTCATAAGTGCTTTAGGGTTATATGCCTTTACGGTTGTATTAGGATTATTAATGCTCATGTTCCTATTTTATCCACTATTGATAAAGTTATTTTCTAAGGTTAACACTTTAAAGTTTATTAAGGCTCTGCTGCCGGTACAGTTAATGGGTTTTTCAACAAGTTCGAGTGCTGCTACGCTACCAACAACGCTACGAACCGTTGAGGAAGAGTTAAACGTACCTAATGACGTGGCATCTTTTGTTTTGCCTGTTGGCGTTACAATAAATATGGATGGAACAAGCTGTTATCAGGCTATAGCTGCTATATTTATAGCACAGGTTATGGGTATAGATTTAACCTTTACACAAATACTAACCATTATATTAACAACAACAATATCATCTATTGGGACGCCAGGTATACCTGGTGGGAGTATTGTTATCTCGATGATGATACTATCATCTGTCGGTATACCCCCTGAGGGCTTAGCACTTATTTTAGGGATAGATAGGCCGCTTGATATGCTCAGGACGTCGGTTAATGTTACCGGTGATGCGGCAGTTGCATCAATATTAGCAAAGGATAGAGTAAATATATAATATTAAATTATGGCAATACGAATAAATAGATATTTAAGTGAAAGTGGTTTCTGTTCACGCAGAGAGGCGGATGTATATATAGCAGAAAATGTTGTGACGGTTAATGATATACCAGCACAGTTTAATACGAAGGTGTCGCAAGGGGATATTGTTAAAATCGATAATGAGCGTATTACTCCAGTGCGAGTAGTTAACTTCAACCCTATACCCACGAATCATAAGACAGTTAAGGAGGTGGATAAACCCAAAGTAGATAAACTCCCTAAGTGGCTAATAGAGTTACGCAAAAAACATGGTAATTTTGTTGAAGAGGTAAAAGATAAAAGAGAGTTTACCCCTAAGAAAGCAAAAAAGGTGAAGCCTAAAACCGGAAGTAAGAGGCATACGCCTAAGAAAAATTTTAATTAGTCGCCCCTTAAAAAAGGCTGGCGAAGATTTTTGGTTTTGACTGAGAGCATTTGGGTTTTATCTCGCTTTAGTGTAGCGGGTTTACTCCGAAGTGAGATAGAGACCAAAAGCGAAAATATTGCCAGACTTTAGCTATAAAACTGAAAAAGCAGGTAGAAAACAAAAATCACCCCAAAAGCTAAATCTGTGATTATCGGTTCGGTGAACCTTTTTTAAGGGTCGACTAATTAGTCTACCCTTAAATACCGGCAAAAATATGAAATTGCAATCGGCAAATCAATTGAAATAAATACAGCAGTTGATATTGCTAATATCCTCTACAATTGTGTCAGTATGGTAATTAAGTATAGCGGGTGGCTTCCGAATTTTTTCTTTAAAAAATTCTTTGCCTCCTGTTTTTTATTATATACGGTGCGAAGTTGGTACCCCAATCTCTCTGCTATCTCTTCTGGCGCATATCCCTCAATATACATCTTTAAAACCGTCCCGCAATCATTTGGTAGTACTTTTAAATACTCTTCCAATTGAATATATGCCTCAAACTGAAGAATATCTGACGAATCCTCAGAAGTTATTGTTGTGTCCGTACTGAAAGCATACTTCTCATGTATGTTTAGATGCTTTAAATGATTTTTATATGCATTCTTAATAGATATATATACAAATGCTTTAACTTTAGGCAATGAGTCGAATGTTACATCCTTATTTTCCCATAATCTTAGAAATATGTCTTGTATAACATCTTCAGCACAAATATCGTTACTGTCTCTGAAGATATATGAAGCATAAGCATGTAGCTCTTTGTAATATCGCATGAAAATCTCCTCAAAAGCACTGCTTATCCGATTGTTGAAATTGGATAATATGCTTTCTTCACTACCTAATTTTTTATGCTTAGGAAAGATACTCATGACACTCTAAATTTTTATAACACGCAACAAAGTTAATCTTTTTTTTAAGAAAAACAAAATTTTCAGGTAAAAACAGTTGAGTTAGTTTTTATATATAAAATGAATGTTAAGATATTGTGAATATAAATTATTGGTAATGAAAAAAGAAATTGTTGGTGATGACGTTGATAAGGTATTAAGAAGTAGCTATTTAGCTTCTCAGGTTGTTAGGTCGTTAGAACAAAATATTAAGATAGAAGAAGAGCTATTTTCCGAAGAGGAAAAGATATCAATATATAATAGTATTGATAAAGATGAGGATATAAAAAGAGAGATTATAGCAAAGGTAATGGTTGTTGATGTCGAAAAAGTAGCGAAAAGTTTCAGCTATAAGCTCTCTATATCCTCAAAACGTAAGAATGTTAATCGCAAGATAAGAATTGCTATTGCCAGCGCAGCTGCTGCCGTGATAGCTATCACTTTGGCTCAATTTCAATTGATGAAAGATGAGAACAATATCCACTCTCAAGTTATTGTTACGCCGCAAATTATTGCTGAGGTAGTACAAGTTGAAGATAAACCAGTTATAATTTTTGATGATAAGGAAGAGATTGTTTTAGCTGAAGCGGAAAGTGCCTCTATTAAAGAGATAGAAAAAGATAGAGAGGATGTTATTAAGAGTGTTATTGAAGAGAAAGTTTCAAAGGTGACATTAATAACTCCCACACAAATGCATCAAAATATGACTTTAGAGGATGGAACAGTTGTTACACTAAATTCAAAAAGTAAATTGGTTTTCCCATCAAAATTTTCAGATGATAAGCGTGAAGTTACTCTTGAGGGCGAGGCATACTTTAAAGTTGCTAAATCGTCGAAACCATTTATTGTTAAGGTTAATGATAACTATATTAGAGTATATGGAACAGAGTTTAATGTAAACAATCGTAAAGATGGTGTTGTAGAGACAGTCTTAGTTGAAGGAAGTGTTGGTATTGGTGCTGATAATGATATTGTTATGATGAAACCGAATCAGCTGGCAGTGGTTGATTGTCGAAAAGGCAAAGTTGATATTGAGAATGTTAATCCATCTAACTATATAGCTTGGAAAGATGGGTATTTTGAGTTTATAGGAAAGTCTTTTAATGAGGTACTGAGCGAAATATCTAACTGGTATGGCGCGACGATAAAATATGATAGTAGTATGTTTGAGAAGGTGAAACTAAATATGTCATTCAAGAAAGAGGTATCTCTTGAAGAGGCGTTAAATAAGATAGATAAAGCCATAAATATAAGTGTAACAGTTAATGATAATGCCCATGAGATAAAGCGTAGATAGTAGATTAAAAAAAGTAGTGTGGTTGTTTTGCTAAAGTAGCAGAGGACCAATTGTAAGGATTTAATTGTACATATGGCAATGTGATATTGTTAATGTATATATATTAAAGAGAATATTAGTAAATGTTTTAATAACAAAATGATGAAACAAAAGTATTATACTAAAATAAAGGGCGCGTTACTATTCTTTATTATGTTTATTTTCACTACATCTGTATCATCTGCTTCGGTAATAGCAGAGGGGAATGCGGTTAAGATAGATATACAGGAAGTGATGAAAGATAGCAAGCTATCTTTAAGTTCGGCAGATAAGTTGATAACCGACATATTATCTGATATAAGAAAAATAACAGGCATCGGTTTTATTATTGAAGAGGGTATTAATCCTAAGGAAATGGGACGCTTCTCTATCGATGTTAAAGGTGCAACAGTTGCAGAGACTTTAGATAAATTATTAAAAGGTACTAAGTACACTTATGAGGTAACAGAAACAGAGATAATTATTAAAAAAGCTCCAGAGACGAAGTCTCGCAACCAAAAAGAAGAGGATGATAAAACAAAAACTGTTAAGGGTAAGGTTATAGACTCGGATAAAAATCCAGTTGTTGGTGCCGTGGTTATGTCGCAGGTAACGCAAAATGGTGCTATTACCGATTCTAATGGAGAATTTGCTCTTGAGACAGAGAACGGAGATGCACTTGAGATATCTTTCCTTGGATATGTAACAAAGGTTGTAAGGGTAAAGAAGGAGACTTCAAATATTATCGTTGCTCTTGAGGTAGATGAGATGGATGCAGGAGATATTACCGTGGTTGGTTTCGGTACACAAAAGACAGAGAGTCTTGTATCATCTGTAACATCGGTAAGAGCTAAAGATTTAAAATCGTCAAGTTCAGACCTTACAACACAATTTGCTGGTAAGATTGCCGGTATGATTGGTTGGCAGACAGGTGGTCTTCCAGGTGCATTAACAGAAGGAGAGATGAATACGAAATTTTATATTCGAGGTGTTACATCATTCCAGTCAAGTGCGAATATTGACCCCCTAATATTAATAGATGGTGTTGAGAGTTCTAAACTTGATTTATCTCGTCTAAATCCAGATGATATTGAGTCTTTCTCTGTGTTAAAGGACGCAACAGCAACGGCAATGTATGGTGCTCGTGGTGCAAATGGCGTTATCCTTGTTGAGACAAAGAAAGGTACCGATGGTGAAGTGTATACTTCAGCTTATTATGAGGTTGTTTCTTCATCTCCAACATCTAATATTGATATAGTTGATGCTCCAACTTATATGCAGAAATATAATGAGGCATTATTGAACAATAATCCAACTGCATCACCAAAATATAATATTGAAGATATTAACAGAACTATCTCTCAAGAATATCCATCTTGGTTATATCCAAACAATGATTGGTATGATATTATGTTTAAGTCAATGAGTATCAATCAACGTATGGGTGTGAGTATTCGTGGTGGATCTAAAATATTACAATATTTTGCATCGGTATCACACAATCGTGATCAAGGTATGCTAAAAACCGACCAACTTAATCAGTTCGACGTAAATATCGCAAACAACGCTACTTCTATACGTGCTAATCTAAGTATTAGGCTAAAAGCAGGTATCAACCTGAATATCAATACTTCGGCTAATATAGATAAATATCACGGTCCATTAACAGATATGACAAGTGCGTATGGTCTTGCTTTTTCAGCATCACCTGTAGATTTTGCTCATATGTATCCTGCTGATGATGTTTATGCATGGGATCACCTACGTTTTGGAGGTTCTGATGCTTCAGGTGCGGGTTCAAACCCATATATGATGATGCATCAAGGATATAAGACGCGTTCACGTTTTTCAGGCGTTAGTAGAGTAGAGTATATTCACAAATTAGACAACCTTCTTAAAGGTTTAGAGTTCAGAGCAAGTGCCTCTTTCTCTAATGAAGGTTTATATACTAAGGCTTACACTACGAATCCTGCAATGTATGCTTTAGAAGATTATAGCTTTGAGACTGGTAAGCATAGTTTAAGAAGCTTAAATTCAAGCGCATCTGACGCTCTTAAAATAGATACAAGTCAAAGTGGATCTCAAGCATCTGATAGAGCACAGTATGAGGTTCGTCTATATCATGTTGCAGCTTGGGATGATCACCAAACATCTTTAACAGTTGTGGGACAGGCTAATGAAGAAGATATTAGTGATACATCAAGTGTATTAAACAGTTTGAAAGACGTAACCTTGGTCTATCTATGCGCGGTACTTATGGATATAAGAGTAAGTATTTCTTTGAGGCAAGTTTCGGTTATAATGGTTCGGAGCGTTTTGCTAATGAGAATAAAATGGGATTCTTCCCTGCAGGAGGTGTGGCTTGGATTATCTCTAAGGAGAAATTTATGGAAGGAGTACAGGCTTGGTTACCTTATTTGAAATTTAGAGCTTCATACGGTCTTGTTGGTAATGATGGTGTTGTTGGTGACCCTCGTTTCGTTTACCTATCGTATATATCTACTCCTAGTATTCCTGATCCAGAGATTGGTGGAACAGCATTCCCGGGATATGATATCTCTAACTATGCTAACCCGACAATTGGTTGGGAGACAGCAGAGACATTGAACTTAGGTATAGACGGTAAGATGTTTGATGGCGCTATCGAGTTTACTTTAGAGGCTTACCGTTCAATTCGTCACAATATTTTAGATTATCGTATTACTATTCCTGCTCACGTAGGAATTGGTTCATATCAACTTGCAAATGTTGGTAAGTCGTTATCGGAGGGTTTTGATTTATCATTAAAATATCAAAAGCAGTTCTCGAATGATTTTTGGATGATTTTAAATGCTACGGCTACTTATTCTAAAGCAACTTACTTAGAGATAATGGAAGCAACTGATAAGCCAGAGTGGCAGAAGAAAGTTGGTCAAGAGTTATCACAGCAGATTGGATATATTGCAGAAGGATTATTCCGCGACGAAAAGGAGATATTAAATGCTCCAACACAGCCAGGAGATCCACAGCCAGGAGATATCCGTTACCGTGATATTAATAGTGATGGTGTTATTGATATTGAGGATGCTACATATATTGGTTACCCTGAGACTCCGCGTCTAATCTATGGTTTGAATGGTAATATCACCTATAAAAACTTTGAATTTAACTTTGCATTCCAAGGTTCAGGACAACGTTCATTCTTTATTAACCCTTCGGCAGTTACTCCATTCGCGGATGGTAAGGCGTTATTGACAGCAATTAATGATAGTCACTGGTCAGAGACAAGCATGGAAGCTGAGCCGCTATGGCCACGCTTAACAACAACTTCGGTTACAACAAATAACCAGCTTGAAGATTGGTATGGTGGTAGTGGTGATACTCGTAAGAGTACCTATTTCATGGATAAAGTTTCGTTCTTACGTTGTACTGCATTAGAGTTAGGTTATTACTTACCAAAGAGTATTACGCAGCGTATTAAATTCAAGACAGTTAAGTTTTATTTCCGTGCTAATAATCCATTCTTAATATCATCATTTGATATTTGGG
>CAYIZU010000068.1:7650-9841 GCA_964367795.1 uncultured Rikenellaceae bacterium
ATGTTGAGTTAGGAGAAAATGGCTTTAACTATCCAATTCAAAAGACATTCTCTTTAGGTGTTAATGTTAGTTTTTAGTAAATAAATAATATATATAAATTATGAATAAGTTATATTGTATATTCGCAGTATTTTCTTTACTTTTAGCAGGAGGCTGCAAGAGCTATCTCGACATGGTTCCTGAAGATGATATTGAGGATTTAGAGTCTATTTTTGAGCGAGATGCATCTGCTCGAAATTGGTTTAAGAGTTGTTATGTATACATGAATCAAATGCTACCTGATTATTACGCTAACCCTGCACTAATGGGGGGTAATGAGTTCGTAGTGAATGATATTCATAGGAGAGATAAACATTTTACTGGTTTGGCTATATCGGAGGGGTTACAAAATACCTATATCCCATTAGCAAATATATGGCAAGGAGATTATTTCTATGAGGCAATACGTTATATTGACATCTTTATTGAAAGAGTTGACGATGTACATGATATGCTTGAGTCTGATAAATTAATGATGAAGGCAGAAATTAAAGTGTTAAAAGCACACATCTACTTCGAGTTACTTCGTCGTTATGGCCCATTTGTTATAGTGAAAGAGAGTTTTGATGTTACTGCAACAGATGAAGAGATGCAGGTTCCTCGCTCTCCACTTGATAGTTGTGTTAATGAGATTGTAAAGCTTATTGATGATGCAAGAGAGGACCTTATACCTTTAAATTTAAAGGATATAACTCGTAAAACATACCATAGTTTGGAGTCGGGCTTGATGTTAAAAGCTCAAACGCTATTCTATGCTGCTTCTGATCTTTTCAACGGTAATCAAGCGTATGCTGATGTTGTTAATAAAGATGGTGTTAGATTATTCCCTGCAAGGGATGACAAGAAGTGGGATGTAGCATATGCTGCTATTGTTGATGCTATCAATGTTGCGCACGCCGGAAATATTAAACTTGTTAGTGGCGTGAAAGCAAAAATAACCCCGCTTTTAACAACTATGTACGACATTGAGAAGAGTGTACTTGCACCTGGATATTCAAATTCGGAGGCGATACACATGGTTCGTCCAGCGGATTCAAACAGTGGACAAGGTACTGTTCTTGAACTACTCTTACCGCGTGTTGCATTAGATGGTTCAACAACCCACCCTCATTATAATGTTCAGCATCTTGGTTCATATTCGCCAACAATTGAAATGGTTGAGAAGTATTATACTGAAAATGGATTACCAATTGATAGCGATCCAGAGTATTTTGATGATAGATATGAGATTACTACAGAAACAAAAGTTTCACAGTATTTAAATGTTATCCCTCAAAATGCTAAAACAGTTGCACTTCACTTAAGAAGGGAGCCTCGTTTCTATGCTCATATCGCAGCGGATAGAACGTACTGGCAGCGTGGTCCTAATGCGCAAGATAATATTATTGTCCAGGCGTACAAAGGAGAGTTCTTAGGTACCACAGAGGATGTATTCTCGAATACTACTTTCCAGAATCAAACAGGTTACTGGTGTAAGAAATTTACCTCGTCTGATATTGCAACTCAGAATTACTTATCTTCGGCGTCGAATCCAGAGCCAGGTCATATCGTAATGCGTTTAGCAGAACTATATCTTATGGCAGCAGAAGCTCGTAATGAGATGTTAACAGCTCCTGATCAAACGGTTTATGACTGGATTAATCTTGTAAGAGAACGTGCGGGTATCCCAACGGTAGAGGAATCGTGGGGGCAAATAGCACTATCTACACTTCACACAACCAAAGGAGGTATGAGGACGATTATTCGCCAAGAGTGGGATATTGAGTTTGCGTTTGAGGGTATGACTTTCTGGAATAGCCGTAGATGGTTGACTGCAGCGTCAGAGATGACTAAACCATTAAGAGGATGGAACATTTTGGGACAAGATGCAGAAGCATTCTATCGTTACGGTAATGGACCAATGATTGTTTATGATAATAACACGTTTGTTTCACCTCGTGATTATCTATTCCCTATCAGAGCAGAAGAGATATTAAATTCTGGTATTACTCAAAATTTAGGTTGGTAAATAATTAAACAAATTTTAAATATATGAGATATTTGTTAATGACAGTTTTATGTGCGGTATTATTTACTGCATGTAAACAAGATAATAAGGCAGAGTTCGCTGTTGATTTATCTACACTTGATGTGAAATTTACTCCAATAGCAG
>CAYIZU010000069.1:0-3784 GCA_964367795.1 uncultured Rikenellaceae bacterium
AACACAGTATATTGCTTAATGGGAGAATAATAGACCTTAGCTCGCCTATAGTTATGACTATTATTAATACAACCCCCGATTCGTTCTGGAGCGGCTCACGTAAAGAGAGTTCCGAGATGTTGATAGATAGTGTAAATGAAGCCTTGAACGCTGGTGCTACTATACTGGATATTGGTGGGTGCTCAACACGGCCTGGGGCAACGATGCCGAGTTGCGATGAGGAGAGTGCTCGCGTTGTTACTGCATTAACTGATATCAGAAATACGTTTGGTAATAGAGATATATGCATATCAATAGATACTTTTCGGGCACAGGTGGTTAAGGATGCCATAAAAGCGTGGGGAGGGCAGGTTATCGTTAATGATATATCTGCTGGTGAAGATGATGAGCATATGTTTGATATTATAGCCGAGGAGAGGTTGCCGTATATTGCCATGCATAAACGTGGGACCCCTCAAACCATGGGGCAACTCACAAATTATGAAGATGATATTGTGAAGGTTGTATTATCATATCTTGCAGATAAGTTGGACGTAATCAAGAATAGAGGTATTGATGATGTGATTATAGATATTGGTTTTGGTTTTGCTAAAAATATTGAGCAAAATTTTGAACTAATACGTAGGTATAATGAGTTTGCTGTATTGGGGAAACCGTCGCTATGTGGTGTTTCACGCAAACGCATGATTTGGCAAACTCTGGATAGTGATATTGAGGGAGCACTTAATGGCACTTCAATTTTGAACTACCGACTGCTACAACAAGGTGCATCAATATTAAGGGTGCATGATACGAAAGAGGCAATGGAGGCTGTAAAACTTTGGAACATAACTAATTAGGTATGAATTTTTTAAATTTAGGACTTTTTGATATACTTGATATATTGATTATTGCATTTCTTCTTACGCAGTTATATAAGCTGATTAAGGGAACCAGTGCATTCTATATAGTGCTGGCAATAATGGCGATATATGTGTTATGGGCGGTATCTCGTATTTTTAACATGAACCTACTATCAACAATATTAGGTCAGGTGACAGGTGTGGGATTAATAGCTCTTATCGTGGTGTTCCAGCAGGAGGTTCGTCGTTTTTTACTCCATTTAGGAAATACTTATTTCTCAAAGAACTTATTTAAAAATATTGATAACCATAGTGACAGTAAAACTATTGATGAGATTGTAAATGCTTGTCAAAGTATGTCTGAGAGCTATACGGGGGCACTTATCGTGATAGGTAAGGGTGATGATATGTCGGCTGTTATAGAGACGGGTGATGAAATAGAATCGGATTTACATAGATTGATGATAGAGAGTATTTTCTATAAAAATGCTCCACTGCATGATGGTGCAATGATAATAATTAACAATAAAATTCGTGCAGTGAGATGTGTGTTGCCTACAACGGAGATGTTAGGGGTTCCTGCATTTTATGGTATGCGACACAAGGCAGCTATAGGTATCAGCGAAAAGAGCGATGCTGCTGTTGTGGTGGTATCCGAGCAGACAGGTAAAATTTCGTTCGTATCTGGAGGTAAGATTCATAGAGGGATAACACCTATTCAATTAAAAGAGTTGCTTATTAATGATACTAAAGGTTAGATTATATTTCTGACCTTTTTTTGCTCTTTTTATATTGATAATTTATAGAGGAAAGTTTTTTTTATGGAAAAAAGTCACTATCTTTGTGCGTTTTGGATGCGCATTGCGTAGTTATGGTTGGAGATAATAATATAAATGTAATATAATGAAGAGATTATTTTTTTGTGTGATGGTGTTACTTACTTTTACTATCACAGCATATGCACAAACAGAGGCAGAGAAGCAGTTGGCAAAGGAGTTTGCAAGAAGACAGGGATATTCAGAGGCGCAGATAAATGAGATGCTTAATAACTCTGTGGCAAATCAAACACAAGCTCATGTAAATAGTCAAATAAAGAGTGGTGCAAAAGTGGACAGGAGTAGTATTGACACGGCTATTGTGGCTCCTATAGTTCCCAAGAGTGATGAGCCGGTTATTTTTGGTCATACTATATTTAGAAACTCTCAATTAAATTTTGTACCTAACTACAATATGCCAACTCCTGCAAATTATAAAATATCAGCAGGTGATGAATTGGTGTTGGATATATGGGGTGATGTAATAACCAATATTAAGTTACATGTTACACCTGAAGGGATGGTTAATGTACCCGATTTAGGACCAGTAAGTATTGTGGGGCAGAATATTACAGAGGCGGAAGCAACACTCAAGCATGCTCTTAGTAAAATATATTCAGGGTTGATGGCAAATCCTGCTACAACATTTATAAAATTATCTCTTGGGACAATGCGTAGCGTTACTGTAAATGTTGTTGGAGATGTTGTGGCGCCAGGAACATACACTTTACCAAGTTTATCCACTTTAGCCACGGTTATGTATATGAGTGGCGGTCCAAGTTATATAGGTTCAATTCGTAGTATTAATTTATATCGTAATAATAGGCTTTTATCAACGCTTGATATTTACGACTTCTTGATGAATGGAAAATTTGATAAAAATGTTCGACTTGAGGATAATGATATTATTACGGTATTGCCTCGATACGGTTCTGTAGAGGTTTTGGGGGGAGTTAAACGCCCTATGTATTATGAAATAGAGAGAGGGGAGACCGTTGCGGATATTATAAAATATGCCGGAGGTTTTTCGCATAGTGCTTATACTCATGAAGTTGTCGTTGATAGGCAAAAGGCTACTGGAGATATGAATGGTAGAACATCACGCTCTTTCATTATTAAAAGCAAGGATTTTGATAAATTTGCTTTGGAAACGGGTGATAAAATCCATGTAAATAAAAATAAAACAGCATATGTAAATAAGATAACGATTGAGGGTGCAGTATGGCGTGAAGGTGACTATGTTATTGGAGAAGGTGATAAAGAGGTTACAACGTTAAAAGAGCTATTTCTAGTGGCAGGGGGTCTTAAAGAGGAGGCTTATGTTAAGAGTGCACATATAATTCGTTACGGGGAAAATAGGGTTGTTGAAAGGGTTGTATTTTCGCCTATTGAGGTGATAATGGGTAATAATAATATCACATTGAAGCCAGATGATAAGGTGCGTATTTTCACAACAGAAGAGGTAACACAAAATTACACCGTTAAAGTTGAGGGAGAGGTTAATAATCCACAAACATTTACATATGAAAAAAATATGACTATCGGTAATATTATCAACGAAGCAGGAGGTTTTACCGAGGGAGCAGCGTTGACTAATATTGAAATAGCTCGTCGTGTTCTTAATGGGGATAAGTTGACAGTTGAAAATAATATAGTGGCGGATATAATAAAGATTGATTTATTGAAAAACCCTGCATCTGCTGATACGCAGTTACTCCCTTTTGATATTGTCATTGTGCGTAAAGCGATCAATTATCAGGCGCAGACCACAGTTGAGGTAAGAGGCGAAGTTAAGTATCCGGGCTTATATGTTCTTGATAATTCAGCCGTTAGGATTAGTGATGTAGTAAAGAAATCTATGGGGTTAACTTCAGATGCTTATATCGCAGGAGTTAAGATTGTTCGTAAGTTAAATAATTCGGAGAGAGAGATTGTTAAACGTGTTAAGGAGGTAGAGATTGAAAATCTATCAGTAGATTCAGTATATAATGAAAATCAGATAGGGGAAATAGAGGATACCTATGATGTTGCAATCGATTTGCAAAGTGCTATTGATAATCCCGGTTCAGATGCTGATATAGTGCTCCGAGAGGGTGATGTTGTTGTTATTCCAGTGCTTAATAACAC
>CAYIZU010000069.1:3794-9813 GCA_964367795.1 uncultured Rikenellaceae bacterium
ACTGTTAAGATAACAGGCGCTGTATTTGCCGAGAATACAATTGCCTTTGATGCGGATATGAATATTTCAGATTACGTGTCAAATGCAGGAGGATATAAAAAGAGAGCAATTAAACGTAAGGCATATATAGTTCACATGAACGGTTCCATTTCAAGAAAATGGGATAGTAATTTTGCCCCAACACCGGGTTGTACTATCGTAATCCCAGAGAGAGAGCCAAAGAATATGGACAATATAGTTAAGTATGCAACACTAGTAACATCTACTACAAGTGTCTTAGCAGTCATATTGAGTATACTGAGGTAATAAACTTTAATGATAAATGTTATGGATAATAGAAATATAAATAAAGAGAGCGAGGATATTGATATACTTGAGATTATCAAACGTCTTTGGATAAAGCGTAAGTTTATTATAAAGGTGACGGTAGTATTTATGTTATTGGGATTTTTTATAGCAATATTCTCCCCTGTTAGATATGCAGCGAGCTCAACAATTGTTCCGCAGAGGGGTGATTCTAAAGGTGCAGGTAGTTTGGGTGGTATTGCATCAATGCTGGGTATACAAATGGGCGGATATGAAGGGTTGTCTGGAGATGTCTCACCCATGGTATACGATAAGGTTATATATAACGTGGAGCTGCTGAAAGAGTTGCTTTACACCCCAGTTTACTTTACTAAACATAAAAAAAAGATAACGTTTTTTGATTATTATACAAAAGAGGAGTATAAAAAGACCTCTGTTCTTGGGTTTGTTAAAAAGTATATAATAGGTCTGCCATCTATGATAATCGAGGCTATACGAGGTAAAAAAGACTTCCCAAATTTCAATGAATTAACTGATGTAAATGCTTTTACAAAGGATGAATATGAGGTTGTAAAAGGGCTATATGGAAGTTATTCAATAGTAACAGACCCAGAGAAAGGAACCATAAAAATAAGGGCAGAGTTAGGTGACCCTGTTGCAGTAGCGGAGATGGCTCAAGCTTTAACGGATTTACTGCAAAAATATGTTGTAAAATTTAAAATACAATCGGCTGTAAATAATTACGATTATATTAAGGGGCGTTATAATGAGGTGAAAGAGGAATATGATAAGGTGCAGCAAGAGTATGCGCGATTCTTGGATGCTAATAAAGTGCTCTCAACAGCAAGTGCAAGAATACGCGAACAGCAGTTAAGTAGTAAGAATTCTATTGTCAATGCACAGTTCACGGAGCTAACGGCTCAATTGCTACAAGCAGAATTGAAGATAAAGCAAGATACTCCTACATTTATTATTATTCGGCCTGTCCAAGTGCCTTTAGTTCGAAGTGCTCCAAGGCGTACTATTATATTATTTGTATTTACTCTTTTGGGGGGTGTTGTAGCGTGCGGTGCTGTTTTAGGGCTTGATTACCTCAAGGAGCGAGGTGTGAAATTGAAATTTTTAGATAAGTGGGAGTAGGCATATCATGCTTAATACCGATAATACATATTTGACATGGAATGAGTGGCTCGACACTGTTCCTTTTGTAAAGATATTCGCTACAATTACTCTTGGGGTAGTTGTAGCGGTTTCACTTAATATTACAAACACCGAAGTGTCATTAGTACTGCTATTTCTATCTCTTATGGCGACGTTTCTCGTAAAACGTTATAATTCAGCATGTGCATTTTTATCGCTATTCATGTTAGGGTTGACGCTACCATCATTAGAAAGTGAAAATACACCCCCTATTAACCAGAATTACCCTACGCAATTAGTGGTTAATGATACCACAACCAATCGAAATATTTATATTGCAGAAGATTTACTTACAAATAGCGAGATGCTTTTTATCTCGGATAATAGAGCTAAATTTAATCTTGGGGATACTATCAATGCAACTGTTATTTGTGAACCTCTTAGTTATGCCCATTTCACGCTTAAAAGATTGACAAATAATGTTAGGGAGAAGTATGTTGCTAAAGCAGTAGATATTGCCTCTATTTCTCTGGGAGTGAATTACGAGCCAAAAGCGAAAACGTTTATTAAACGCTATAATGAGATAGCGGAGTTTAGATTGCGCAAGATGAATATATCACCTGATGACATTGAGGTGATAAACGGTATGGTGCTTGGAAATCGCGAAGAGATAACACGGAGCACTAAGGAGCTTTTTGCTGCCTCGTCATTATCGCATATTCTTGCAATATCGGGTATGCATATAGGTATCATCTTCATGATGATAAATCTCCTACTATTTCCTTTAAGAAGGAGTTTTAAGGGTAGGGTAATGGCTGCAATTATTGCAATAATAATCCTTTGGCTTTACACCTTATTTGTGGGTGCTCCTATATCAGCTGTAAGGGCAACAATAATGTTTACTATTATGCAGGTGACATTGCTTCGTTCGTACTCTGGTAATCAGATATATAATACTCTATTTGCAGTGGCTACAATAATGCTCCTTGCCGATTATAAGAATCTTTATGATATTGGCTTTCAGTTATCATTTGTTGCGGTTCTTTCAATCCTCATAATGACACCAATATTGAATAGTTTCCTTCCTCGAAGAAATTTGATAACAGATATTATAGTTTTGACAGTAGGCGCGCAGACTTTAACAACACCAATTATTTTGTACTATTTCGGGAATGTGTCGTTTGTTTCTATTATATGCAATATGATAGGTTCTCTTACAGTGATGCTAATCGCGCTTTTATCTGCAATATATATTATTATTCCAAATATTGTTGTTGAGGTAATATTGAAATATACATTTGTTGCGCTTAGGAGTATTTTAGAAGCTATAACATCTCTACCGTACTCGCATCTTGTGGATGTTGAGTTTGATATGATAGATATTACTTTCTATTACATTATTATCGCTATAATCATAAATATTTTAAAAATACTTGGTGATAAACGAAAAAATATGCTATCTTTGCGTGTATGATAGAAGAGGATTTAATAAAAGATGAAATTTTTGATTTATCGTATATAACAGATAAACTTACCTTTAGTGGTGCAGCGGCATTAACTGACCAACAGCTATTATCGGTAGTGTTGGGGCGTGGTGTGCCAAAAGATAGTCACTACGCAAAGGCTAAGCAGCTTTTAGAACGTTATGGGTCTCTTGATGAGGTGCTACATGCACCACTTTCGGATTTGCGAGGCGCGTCGAGCATTAATCTTAAGTGTTGCGCAGAGATAGGGCGAAGAATTAAACAAGTAGATAGTGAGATAGTATCTATTGAGAATTCTGCTGATGCTGAAGCGGTGGTTCGTGAGTTATTGAAAGGAGCTGTGGGTGAAGAATTTTGGGTTATATGCCTAAATAGGTCGCTAAAGGTTATAAGTAAAAGGTGCATATTTCGTGGTGGAGTTAGTTCGTCGATTGTAGATATAAAAATTCTCATGAAGTATATTTTGGATAATTTATCCTCTGCTATCATCATTGCACACAATCATCCATCTGGCTCTATTGAGCCAAGCGAGGAGGATATTTCTATAACTAAGGATATCGTTAGGGCCTTAAATCTTTTTGATATAATATGCTTTGATCACATTATTGTTGCGCAAGATGCATTATTCTCATTTCGTCGTAATAAAACTATTGTAATCTAAAAAAAAAATTGTAAATTTGTATTCGTAAAGAATATTGGATATAAATTTGTATAGTAAGATTATTGAGAATATAATCTAATTATGAAAAAAGATATAATAGTTATGGCAAAAGGTAAAAATGTTTTCGACGATATGTCGGATATATTAGATAATATAGAGTTTGATGCACAAATTATTCCTATAATGTCGTCGTCAGATGAGAGTGAAAGTTTAACCGTTCCAGATATAATTCCGATATTGACGTTACGTAGTTCGGTGTTATTCCCAAAGGCTATTACACCCATAACAATAGGGCGTGATAAGTCGATAAAATTAATACGTGAGATAGAAGAAAAAGGGATGCTTTTTGGTACTGTATTGCAAAAAGATGGCAGTGTAGAGGACCCATCTACAGGCGATATGCATCGCGTGGGTACCATAGCAAGACTTCTTAAGGTCTTGGAGATGCCAAATGGTAATCTAACAGCGCTACTACATGGAATTGAAAAGTTTGAGATAACAAAATTTGTTACAACAGAACCATATTTTACTGCATCTATTTCGCGTCTTTCTGATTCGGGATATGGTGGTAATGATGAGACAAAGTTTGCAGCCCTTATAGATAGCATAAAGGATGTGGCAATAAGTATTGTTAATATGTCGCCACATATTCCCAATGAGATGGTTTTTGCAATAAAAAATTTAGATAGTAATAGGGGTATAATAAATTTTGTGAGCTCTAACTTAGATTTTAATGATAGTGACCGTCAAGAGTTACTTGAGGCTCCGGGAGTATATGCTCGTGCTATGAAACTGCTCGAGTTACTTATCAATGAGCAGCAGATGCTAAAGCTAAAAGATGAGTTACAGCAGCGTGTTAAGCAGGATATTGACACCCAGCAAAAAGAGTATTTCTTACAACAGCAATTGCGTACAATTCAAGAAGAGTTAGGTAATGATGGGGAAGCAGAGATAATGAATCTGCGTAAGAGAGCCGTGGATAAGATGTGGAGCGTTGAGGTGCAAGCACATTTTGATAAGGAGCTAACGAAGTTAGAGCGTATGAATCCAGCTGTGGCAGAATACTCTGTGCAGATGAACTACTTGGAGCTTATGCTGGATTTGCCATGGGACTATACAACACCAGATAATTTGAACCTAATAACGGCAATGAAGCAACTTAACAAAGATCATTTTGGTATGGACGATGTTAAGGAGCGAATTATTGAATATCTTGCAGTTCTTAAACTTAAGGGAGATTTGAAATCTCCAATACTTTGCCTTTATGGCCCTCCGGGGGTGGGTAAAACATCGTTAGGCAAGTCGGTGGCAGATGCTCTTGGGCGTAAATATGGTCGCGTATCACTTGGAGGTATGCATGATGAGGCAGAGATAAGAGGGCACAGGCGTACTTATATCGGTGCAATGGCAGGGCGTATAATACAAACAATACGTAAATGCGGTTCTTCGAACCCCGTTATTATACTCGACGAGATAGATAAGGTTGGAGCTAAACATAATGGAGATCCTGCATCTGCACTTCTTGAGGTACTTGATCCGGAGCAAAATATGGCATTTCATGATAACTATCTTGATGTAGAGTATGATTTATCAAAAGTGATGTTTATTGCAACAGCTAACGACGTTGGCACCATATCAAATGCTTTGCGCGACCGTATGGAGATGATAAATGTTAGTGGCTATCTTTTAGAAGAGAAGGTTCAGATAGCAAAGAAACATCTTCTTAAAAAGCAAGCGGAGCTTAACGGAGTAGATTCGAAACTCATGAAGATGAGTAATGATACTTTAGCAAAGATGGTGTCGGAGTATACCCGTGAGTCTGGAGTACGCGCTCTCGATAAGCGAATAGCTAAGATAGCTCGTTGTAGAGCTAAGGAGATAGGTACTGGAGAAGTTATTGTTCCAGAGATAAAATCACAAAATCTTGAGAAATATCTCGGTGTTCCTAAGTATAAGAATGGCATATATGAAGGAAATGATAATATAGGTGTTGTTACCGGTCTTGCATGGACACAGGTGGGGGGAGATATACTATATATTGAGACAAGCCTATCTCGCGGTAAAGGTACATTATCGATGACGGGAAACCTTGGCGATGTGATGAAAGAGTCGGCAACAATAGCTTATCAATGGATAAAAGCGCACGCTGATGAATTGGGTATTGGTAGTGATAAAATATCTACAACAGATGTTCATATTCATATTCCAGAAGGCGCAACGCCTAAAGATGGTCCAAGTGCAGGTATCACTATCGTTACATCATTAGCATCGGCATATACCAATAAAAAAGTTAAGTCTAAGATAGCTATGAGTGGCGAGACAACACTTAGAGGTAAGGTGCTTCCGGTGGGTGGATTAAAAGAAAAAATATTGGCAGCAAAGAGAGCTGGTATCACAGATATTATTGTGTGTAAGGATAACATGAAAG
>CAYIZU010000070.1:0-1378 GCA_964367795.1 uncultured Rikenellaceae bacterium
CTGTTGTTGTAAATGGAGGTACTTTTACTAAAGCAAATGGATCACTGACATTGCATACTGATTGGGGTACAACGCAGGATGCCTTTCGTGGTATGAATAGTCGTCCGCTTGGTGATGTACCGCAATCAATGGAAAGAGTAGGAGATTACTACTATATCCCAGTAAATAATTCTAAAAAAATTGAGATTACAGATACTAATTTTAAAGAGGTTGAAACTGTAACTCATACGCATGAGAGCTTCCCTATCTTTGTGGAGTCTATAGGTAACGACATGGTTGTTGTAACTTCATTTTCATTTGTTGAAGTGTCGCAGTATGTTTTCGAAAGTTATGGCTTTATCTCCGTTTTGAATGGCAAGCATGAAATACTAAGAACTTTCGAGTTGCCATGTAAGCATGGAGGTGCATTAAGTATTTCAGGAAAACTATTCGTTTCGGGTCAAGCGGGTTTAATGGTGTTTGATAATGATGATATAAACGCAGGTAACGGTCGTGAGATAAAGTCAAAGGCAGATGTTTCTATTGCTGGTGTTGAATATGGTGAACCTGTTGCAGATGCTGAAGGCAAGATATGGGTATTGACAGGCACTACACTATATCGTATTGATGTGGAAACAGAAACGGTAATAAATGAAATTGATATAAATGCTTTAGGAGTTAATGCGTGGGGTGCAAGTATTGATACATCGGCAGATAAGAAAGTTATCTACTTCAATGCCAATAATAAAGTATATGCCGTAAGTATAGACACCCCATCAACTCCTACATCTCCAATAGTGACCTATGACGTGGTTGGTGATAAGTATCTTTTGGGTGTTACAAAAAATAATGATATTTTGATGACAAGCTACAAGTATGGTGTAGAGGCTAATAGTGAAGTGTATATTTACGACTCTAAGAGTGGGGATAAGAAAGGTGATTTTGAGGCAGGAGTATTCCCGTCGTATATTTATACTCACCAGTAGTTTTATTCGCAAAACACCTATGCTTTATGAAAAATAATGCTTGTCAGAGTGGCTTTTTCAAAAAAAAATGCTAATTTTGTGGCGTAAATTTTTAATAAAGAAAAGATAAAGATTATGAAAAGAGTAATTTGTTCTCCAAAGGCACCTAAAGCAGTGGGGCCTTATAGTCAAGCTATCGAAGCTGGTAACACACTTTATATATCTGGTCAACTTCCGGTTGATGGTGAGACAGGTACAGTGCCTGAAGGCGTAGTAGCTCAAACAGAGCAGTCGTTAAAGAATACATCATATATTCTTGAAGAGGCTGGTTATAGTTTTGATGATGTTGTTAAATCAACAGTTCTTTTGGCGGATATGGCAGATTTTGCCGCTATGAATGAGGTGTATGCTAAATTCTATACTAAAGATATGCC
>CAYIZU010000070.1:1388-9778 GCA_964367795.1 uncultured Rikenellaceae bacterium
AGAATATGTTATCAAGTAGCTAAGCTCCCTTTAGGTGTGTTAGTTGAGATTGATACCATTGCAGTTAAGTAATATTCATTTTTTACGGCTTTATCCGTATGAATATTAGAGATATAATATTACCAAAATGCCCCTTGTTTCTTGCACCCATGGAGGATGTAACAGATCCTTCGTTTAGATGGCTGTGTAAGGAACAAGGGGCTGATGTTGTGTATACCGAATTTATCTCTGCCGACGGATTGATACGAGACGGAGGTAAATCGGTTGCAAAACTTAATATATTTGACTACGAACGCCCTGTTGGTATTCAGATATATGGTTCAGAGATAGAACCTATGGTGGAAGCTGCTTTGAGGGCAGAGGCAGCGTCTCCTGATATGATAGATATCAATTTTGGATGCCCCGTGCGTAAAATAGCGGGTCGAGGAGCTGGCTCTGGCATGATGAAAGATGTGCCGAAGATGGTGGATATGACACGCGCCATAGTGGATGCAGTTAAACTTCCAGTTACTGTTAAAACTCGCTTGGGCTGGGATGAGGAGAGTAAAAATATTGAAGATATAGCCCTAAGATTACAAGATGTTGGTATAGAGGCACTTACCATACATGGTAGAACACGTGCGCAACTATATACGGGCAAGGCAGACTGGACGCTCATCGGCAAAGTAAAGAATAATCCTCATATAAAAATCCCAATCATAGGAAATGGCGATATTGATTCACCCGAGAGTGCAAAAGAGGCATTCGACCGTTATGGTGTTGACGGTATAATGATTGGGCGAGCCACTTATGGACGTCCTTGGATATTTCGCGAGATTAAACAATATCTCTTAACTGGCGAAATAATGGAGCAACCATCAGTTATTGAACGCGTAGAGCTATCAAAAAGGCATCTTGCTAAGTCTGTAGAGATAAAGGGAGAGCGTGTTGGTGTTCTTGAGATGCGGAGGCATTTTAGCTCATATTTTAAAGGATTATCACATTTTAAAGACACACGGTTAAAACTTGTGACTCTAAATGAGGTAGAAGAACTCATATCTACTCTCGACTATATTGCAGAAAGATGGGGAGAAGAGGATATGACGCAGATAACACCCGAGAAAATTTGGAAATAATGTAATATTTTTGATAAATTTTGCGTTATAAGTATAAATAAGGTGTAACTTAATATAAAATGTTATGAGAGCATTAAGGTATTTATATATGGTTATGGTGCTGACAATGACGGCATCTATTGCTGTTGCACAGGGATTTGAAGATGAACTGTACGGCGGAAGTAAAAAGAAGAAAAGATTATCGGAGGAGGTTTTTAGCACTAAGAGTAGTAGCGAATCAAAACCTACAGCGACTGCTACTACCTCTAATCAGGGAGGTATTATTGCGTCGGAGATGAATAGAGGTAATGCCAATGTTGACAAGGAAGAGTCGGATAAAGTTGAAGGCTACTATCCTGGTATGTTTGAAGATGCGGTAAATGGCAGGATAGATAATGCATACGATGCGCGTAAGAAGGAGCGCAATGAAGATGATGACGAGAGTAATGTATATGTAGTGTTTGCATCGACATGGGCACCATCTTGGTATACACCATGGGGGGCAGGTTTCCATTCACCATGGGCTTTTGGCTCGTATTGGGGTTTCTATAATCCATATGATCCTTTCTATTATTATGGTTGCGGTAGCGCATGGGCTTATAGTGGCTGGGGATGGCACGGGTATTACCCTTACTATCCTTACTATGGAAGGTATAACATTTTCTGGAATCCATATCATTACAACCCATATTATGGACACCATCACCATCACCATCATAGTCACTATAAGAAATCAAGGTATAGCGACAGAAGTGTTGTTCACTCTTCAAGAGGGGTGATAAAGGCTGGAGCAGATGCTGTCAGTAGAAGTTCATACTCTTCATCAAGTAATCCGTATAGAACTAACAATACTTCAATAAATAATAGGTTACAGGCTCCGCGTGGTAATTCGTATAACAATACAACGAGGAGTAATTCCAGTATCAGAACAAATAGTACCAATTCAAATAGAGGACAATATAATCGTACTGGTGTAACTAATAGCAGTAGTCGTTCTAATTCTAATAGCTCTTATAATCGTAGCAATAGCACTACAAAAAGTAGTAGTAATAGCAGTAATAATAACAGCAGTAGCAGAAGTAATAGTAGTAATAGCAGTCGCAGTACATCCACCGCAGGAGGTAGAAGATAGTATAATATTATGAAAAAATTAAAGATATATTTCGTTATAGCAGCAACTATGCTGTCATCGGTGGCAATGGCGCAATCGATAGAAGATATGTATAGAATATCTTTTAAAAGTCGTGAATTTGGTTCGGCACGTAGTATGGGTATGGGAGGTGCTTTCACTTCGCTTGGTGCTGATATATCATCCGTAGGGTTAAATCCTGCAGGTATAGGTATGTACCGCTCTTCGGAGATGGTGTTTACTCCATCGTTGGTTACAAGCAACACTATATCAGATGTTTTTGATACCAGAGACAATGATTCATTATATGACAGCTTTAAAAATAGAACTACAAATCTTGTGTCTAATAATTTAGCTGCTGTATTAAATCTGTATCGTAGCAATTCATCTATTGTTAAGGCTCTTAATGTAGCTGTTTCGTTAGAGACAACTTTAAGTAGAAAGTATAGTAGTTATGTTGAGTCGCCATCATCGAACGTATCTATTGGAGACTATTTTGCAGGTAATCTATATGGTATTAGCCCTAATGAAATAGATAACAGTATGATGGATAATAAGTTTGCTGTATATAACAGTATGTCACCGGGGCTGTGGGGTAGTATGATGGCTTATAACACAAATTTTGTTAGCGTTTGGTCTGGCTCTAATCCTCCATCATATGGTATAGACGGCAGAGCTCTCACTATTGATGATTTGGTAAATCCGCAACAAGCCATTACAGAGCATCTAACCAAGAATAATACATCGTTTACTTTCGGTGGTAATTTTGGGGATAAATTATACTTAGGAGTAAGTGTCGGCGTTACGAGTTTTTTATTACAACGTGTTGTTAACTATCAAGAGTATGGAGTACAAGGTAATGTGGGGGATTTAGAGAATTTAACCTATATAACGCAGAATAATCTTAGTAGCTCTGCCTTTGATTTTAAAATTGGTGCCACTTTAGAACCAGTAAAGGGTGTTCGTTTGGGTGTTGCTTATCATGCACCATCCTTGTTAACAGACCCTATATATGACGAATATTATGAAGATATGTATACTTCATATACTAATGGAGATAAATTCTCAGAGAAATCGCCATATAGTGTAAGCGAGTATGATTTATCAACTCCAGCATCACTATTAGCAGGTATTTCATACGCTTTCTCTAAGGGAATAATATCATTTGATTATCAACGCACGTGGTATAATAAGATGACAATTGATAATATATACTTTGCGGATGATATGAATAAGGAGATAGCAGCAGCTTTTAGACCAACAGATAGCTATATGGTTGGTTTGGAGTTAAAGCCTATTGACGGGATTTATTTGCGTGGTGGATATGCCTACTACTCTTCACCTTATTTAGATGAGAGAGATAGGGATTATGGTTCACAAACATCACTATCTTTTGGATTGGGTTATAGGTATCAAAATTTTGGAGTCGATTTAGCCTATATGCGTTCATCATATAAGATTTTACCTTCTTATTACTATTCTGGATGGTTTGTTAATCCAAATGACCCAAATAACGCAAATGCAGATATACTTGTTCAATCGACAAGTTATGTTGAGCAGAGTTATAAAAATAGTATTGTTGCATTAACATTTTTATATAGATTTTAGATTGTGAAAGGGTTTCGAAAAATATTGTTATTGTTAACGCTGCTAAGTGTAACGCTATTAGTGTTTGCACGTGGTGGCGTTATGTTTCATTGTAACAATGATATTTCAATAATATTTTTCTATAGTGACCCAGCAACCGAATGTGAAAACCATGGTTGCTCATGTTGTAATAAAAAGTGCGACGATTGCATTGTTGTAGATGACAACATATCCGATTATGAAATATTTGAACGTAAAATAGTTGATATATATAGTATTAACTTGGATATTGAATATGAGTACTTTATTGGTAAGATTAGTAGTTGTAAATTACTATCATACTATGATTTATATTACGATCCGCCGCCACTACAAAGCGGGCACTCCCGTGCTCCTCCCATCTTGTATTAAATAATTTTGAGTGCTTAAATATTAGGTGCTCAGGTGATTTATTTGTAGGAATTTTAATAATAATATAATGAAAAAGATAATAATGGTGGCAATGTTTGTATTTGCCATCATAGGTGGTGCTACTGCTCAAAATATTGAAGGTAGAGTAGTAGGCACTAATGAAGAACCAGCAATTGGAGCAACAATCTATTGGCTAGGAACAACTGTTGGTGCACTCACCGATAGTAGTGGAAAGTTTAAAATTTACAGAGTTAAGGGATATAATAAGCTTGTTACAAGTTATGTAGGGTATGAAAATGACACTGTTACAGTTGCCGATGGTGTTAAGAATCTAACCATTAACCTAAAAAAAGGTAATATGGTAATGGATGATGTTACTGTACAAGGAAATTTGGCGGGTAATTACATTAAGACCGAGGGTATAGTTAAGAATGAGACCATATCTTTTGCCGGACTATGCAAGATGGCATGTTGCTCACTTGCCGAGAGTTTCGAGAATTCGGCAGCAGTTACTGTGGGATATAGCGATGCTATATCGGGTGCTCGACAGATAAAAATGTTGGGCTTGGTAGGTACGTATACACAAATTCTTGATGAGAACAGACCTATAATGCGCGGTTTAGCTGCTCCATATGGCTTAAGTTACACTCCAGGTATGTGGCTTAACTCTATCCAAGTATCAAAGGGTATATCTTCTGTTACGGCAGGTTCCGAGGCTGTGACGGGGCAGATAAACTTAGAGTATCGAAAGCCAACTGATGATGAGAGGTTATTTATTAATGGATATGTAAACAATGAATTAAGAACCGAGCTTAATGTAACATCTGCGTTACCCGTGTCAGAGGATGGTAAGTTATCAACTATAATCATGGCACATGGTTCATTGGATAGCGAATATGGTGCTAAGGATCATAATAATGATGGTTTTAGAGATATGCCTAACACCAATCAAATAAATATTGCCAATAGATGGTTATATATGGCAGATAATGGTTTGCAGCTACGTTATGGATTTAAAATGTTACAAGAGGAACGTCTTGGAGGCATGATGGATTATGATAAATCTATGCGTAACACTATGTATAGTGATAATATCTACGGCTCTTTTATTCGTAATCGCGAGGCTAATGGATATGTTAAATTGGGTGCACCGGTAGGACGTGCGGTATATAGTGAGGAGAACAGTGAGGAGTTACGTTCAAGTGTGGCTATTGTTGCAGATTTTAGTCATTTTAACGAAGACGCCTATTTTGGGTTGAATGATTATCACGCTACGGAGAATAGTGTTTATATTAATGCAATGTATTACCACTATTTTAATTATAATTCATCAATTATTACTGGTATATCGTCAACATTACGCTCTATAAACGAAACTCTATTCAATAACGTACCCTTCTATGGAGTTGGAAACCATAACTATCAACATGGAATGGATAGAGATGAAAATGTTGCAGGGGCATATGCTGAATATACTTATAAGAATGATGATTTTTCAGCTGTTTTAGGTGTTCGAGGAGATTATAACTCACATTATAAAAAAGGTTATTTCACACCGCGTGGACAGGTTAAGTGGACCTTTGCACCTAATACCACATTACGTGCATCGGCTGGATTAGGGTACCGTTCAACAGATATCATTACCGATAATATTGGAATACTTGCTACGGGAAGAAAAATAGTGTTTAATGGTGGCCATATTAATGAAATAGATCGCTTAGAGAGGGCATTTACCGCAGGAGGTAGTTTAACGCATACTTTTTCTTTAACCGGTGATAACGATGCAACAGTAAGTATTGATTATTTCCATACGCAGTTTGATAATCAAGTGGTGGTGGATCAGGAGTATAGTGGTAAGGATATTTTTATTTATAATTCGGATAAACCATCAACAACTGATACATATCAGATTGATTTTATGTGGAAACCGAGCGATAGAATAGAGATTTTCGCAACTTATCGATATACCAATACATCAATGTCATTACTACGTCCAGATAACAGTTGGGTGGAGGTTGAGCGACCTTTGGTTAGCCGTTATAAGACGCTGTTAAATGTGCAATATGCTCTGCCATTGCGTCGTTGGGTTTTTGATGCAACATTTCAGTATAATGGACCAAGTCGTATACCGACAATGACAGGGAATTTAGACGACAGTAGTATGTCGCCAGCCTATCCGATGCTCTTTGCGCAGGTTAGTCGTAAAATAGGTGGCATAGAGTTATATTTAGGTTGTGAAAATATAACAAATTATCGTCAAGACAACCCTATACTTAGTGCAGATAACCCGTTTACAACGGATTTTAATTCTTCGGTTGTATGGGGACCGCTTATGGGAAGAAAATTTTATTTAGGATTTAGGTTTAACTTATATTAATCAAATTATTATGAAAAAATTATTAGTGATAGCATTTCTGATAATGTTCGGAATGACTATGAGTGAGGGTGTATACGCTCAAAAGAAGAAACGTGAAATGGTAAAAGCAACAATTTCTACCGATATTCACTGTGGTAGTTGCAAAGCAAGAATTATGAATAATGCCGCATCATTTGGTAGCGGGGTTAAGAGTGTAGAGGTTGATGTTGAGAAAAATTTAATTTTTATCGTTTATGACAAATCTAAAACTGATATAAAAGATGTCATAGAGAAAATTACAAAATTAAAATTTAAAGATGTAAAACTTAAAAAAGAGGAACCAGTAAAAACAAAGAAAAAGTAGTTGAAATTATTGCTTAACAAAAAAAGATTACTATTTTTGCAGAATAATAGTTTAAACCAATAGAGATTATGAATAATTTTGTTTTTAGAAACCCAACCAAGTTGATATTTGGTAAAGGGCAGATTGCAGCGATAGAGCGTGAGATACCTATTGATGCTAAGGTGATGGTTACGTATGGCGGTGGTAGCATTAAACGTAACGGAGTATATGATGCTGTTATGGCTGCTCTTAAGAACCATAATGTTATAGAATTTGCAGGAATAGAGCCAAATCCTAAGTATGAAACCCTTATGAAAGCTGTTAAGTTAGGTAAAGAGAATGGGGTTGATTATCTACTTGCTGTTGGTGGTGGTTCTGTTATTGATGGTACGAAATTTATAGCGATAGCTCTTAATTTTGATAACGACGATGAGGCGTGGGGACTTGTTACTGGAAAATACCGTACGGATGATTATAAAGCAACACCACTTTCATCAGTTTTAACGCTTCCTGCTACTGGTTCAGAGATGAATAAGGGGGCGGTTATATCTCAACTTGCTACCGATGAAAAGTATCCGGTGTATCATAATGATAACTACCCAAGATTCTCTGTTTTAGATCCTGAAACTTGTTTTTCATTACCTAAAAATCAAGTCGCTAACGGTTTAGCTGATACATATTGCCATGTTTTAGAGCAATATCTTACGACTATGGATAATGGTATGGTAAATGATCGTTTTGCGGAGTCGTTGCTATTAAATATCGTTGAGTTAACCCCAAAATTAATGGAAAAGCATGACGACTATGATACAATGGCTGACTTTATGCTTACTGCCACTATGGGGCTTAATGGTTTTATCTCTATGGGAGCAACAGCTGATTGGGCAACACATATGATAGGTCATGAACTTACTGCTTTATGTGGTCTTGACCATGGAGTTACACTTTCTATTGTGGGACCAGCTCTTATGAATGTAATGCGTGAGGAAAAACGAGAGAAACTTATTCAATATGCTCAAAGAGTTTGGGGTGCTAAAGGTGCTGATGATGAGTGCGTTGATATTGCTATAAGTAAAACACGCGAACTATACGAACAGATGGGCATCAAGACGCATCTTTCAGATTGGGGTGTTGGTCGTGAGGTGATTGATACTATTGTTGAGAGGTTTACACTTCGTAAATTAAATCTTGGCGAGCGTGGTATCGTGACCCCTGATAAAGTGCGTGAGATATTAGAGCAGGCGTATTAGTTTAATATAAATTTTGAGCCTGTATAAATTAAGAGGCTGTCTCGAATTATTTCGAGGCGGTCTTTTTTTATGCGAAATTTGACACAATTTCTTTTTGTGTAGTGTTAATTACTTATTGCCTGTATTTCAATTAGATTCGACCTAATAACCTGTGTGCTTTACACCTATAATACTACCCCAAATTAGGACAGCTAGTTAAGAGAGAAATAATTTTTATCTT
>CAYIZU010000071.1:0-2226 GCA_964367795.1 uncultured Rikenellaceae bacterium
TACCGCCTCAATATTTCCATCTTTCAATAGTTGTGATGCTATAACACCAGCACCATGATAGCGCAATCCTCCAGCATGTATATTAGGAGGCGAAAATTTGTTCCCTAACGAGTACATTGGCAAGAGTGGAGTATACCCCGCTTCATCACCATGGTCGTACATAAATTCGCCTTTTGTTAATTTAGGGCAAGATGAAGGCTCTGCGGCTATAAAGCGCGTCTGACTTCCATTTAAAAAATTATTACGCAGAAAAGGGAAAGCTATACCTCCGAAGTTCGACCCCCCACCGAAACACCCAATAACTATATCTGGATACTCGCCTGTCATTTCCATTTGCTTTATTGCTTCAAGTCCTATTATTGTTTGGTGTAATGTTACATGATTAAGCACCGAACCTAAAGTGTATTTGCAGTTAGGCGTACTTTGTGCCAGCTCCACGGCTTCAGATATGGCTATACCAAGAGAGCCTTGGCAATTAACATCTTTAGTTAATATTCTCCGTCCTGCCCCTGTTGACATCGATGGAGATGGTATAACTTGTGCTCCAAAAGTTTGCATTATTGAACGCCTATATGGTTTCTGATCGTAGCTAACTCTAACCATATATACAGCTAATTCAAGTCCAAAAATTTTTGCAGCATATGATAATGCTGCACCCCATTGTCCTGCCCCTGTTTCGGTAGTTATATTAGTCACGCCCTCTTTTTTGCAATAGTATGCTTGTGCTAAAGCCGAATTAATCTTATGCGAGCCGATAGGGCTTACACTCTCGTTTTTGAAGTAGATATGTGCGGGCGTATCAAGTGCTTTTTCTAAATCGTAGGCACGCACAAGAGGTGTACATCTATAGTTTTTATATTGCTCAATAACCTCCGAAGGTATGTCAATAAAGCTGTCCGTCATATTCATCTCTTGTTTAGCCAACTCTTTTGCAAATAGGGGATATAAATCCTCCTCCTTCAGAGGCTCTTTTGTTGAAGGGTGAAGTGGTTGTAGTGGTTTATTGGGCATGTCGGCCACTATATTATACCACTGCTTAGGTATCTCACTCTCTGGTAAGATGAAACGTTTTTTCTTTTCCATTGTTTTCTTGAATTTGTAAATGTATAAAAAAAGGCTATCCTTTTCAGCGAAAAGGATAGCCCATAATAATATAGTATGTTTAAAACACTAAATATAACAGCATAGCCAATCGCACTCTGATTGAGAGTGACGCCATAGCCATGAATTGTTATATGCAATAGTCATATTATCTTAGATTTTTGCAAATATAGTGATTTTTTTTTAAATAACGTAATAATAAAGAAAAATAATCAAATTTTTTCACCAATTTTTTATAGGGTTGCCAAATTAATTTGTTTGTTTGCTGAAAAATATCTAACTTTGCATATATTATAAGGGGAGTTCTAAAAACTGCTTTTATGTGATGCGCTTTGATGGTTTAGGATTTTTGTGATTTAAAAAATCAGCCTTTAGTGGTTCTAAAGGTCGATTTTATAAACCCGCAAAAATACAAATCAGCGAAGATGCAGCGCGTGAAATGAGTTTTTAGAAGTTCCCATAAAAAACTTAATAATGATGAAGAGAATTATATATTTATTATTTGCTATCTCTATTTTTGCAGGTAGTGGTTGTGCAGTCAGTAAGATATTCAGTACGGAGAAATCAAGTGATAAAGTTAGTGCTGAAAATAGAGTTCATGAAAAAGCTATCATGAGCTTTATAGAATTTACAAAGCAAGGGGATGTTAATAATATCGCTAAGTTGATATCATATCCTATTACCCGCAAATATCCACTCAAGGATATAAATAATGAAGAGGAGTTCGCAGCGCGTTACAGTGAACTATTCGATAAATCTATCATCGAATCAATTGTAGTTAGTGATGGTAAGTGGAGTGAAATGGGATCACGTGGGATAATGTTTAATAATGGAGCTGTTTGGTTTGATCACGATGGTAAAATAATCGCGATAAATCACGTTACAGCATTGAGTCAAGAGTTATTATTGAAAAGTATAGAGGCTGAATATAAATCACTGCACCCAATCGTTCGAAAGGGAGCGAAATTACCTATATTGACTTTTAAAACGACTGATGAAAAGTGGATAGGTCGTGTTGATAGCACCGATGAGAGTGTTGATAGTAAAAAATTTCAATTAGCTATATATGAAAAAGGCTCACCATTAAGTGGTGAACCTAAATACTTGCTTCAAGGTAGTGGTGAT
>CAYIZU010000071.1:2324-3333 GCA_964367795.1 uncultured Rikenellaceae bacterium
ACCAGCTTTAAAATTTCGAAGTCATATTTCTCAGAAGATGGAAAAGAATCACTAAACCTATATATCAAACAAGGAGAATGTGATATTCGGAGTGTAGATACTTTTGATGATGAGCTACCAACGAAATTGGTGTATTGGCAAGATTTACTTCCCAACTTTTAGGATATTTCGCTAAATTTACATGGGTGGGGGTCCAGATATTCCAAATTTCTCAACCAATATATTTTTAATATTTGGTGATAGGAAGGCTGGAAGAGTTGGTCCTAAGTGAATATTCTTTACTCCTATTGATAAAAGAGCAAGAAGTACAATAACTGCTTTTTGCTCGTACCACGCAATGTTATAAACTATTGGTAGGTCGTTAATACTCTTTAACCCTAATGCATCTTTTAGTTTTAATGCTATGAGGACTAATGAATAACTGTCGTTACATTGTCCGGCATCTAAAACACGAGGTATATCGCCAATTGTGCTTAATGGTAATTTATTATAGCGATATTTTGCACAACCGGCGGTTAAAATGATAGTGTCATTAGGAAGTTGTTTTGCATATTCCGTATAATATTCGCGGTTTTTCATGCGTCCATCGCATCCCGCCATTACAACAAAGTTTTTAATTGCACCGCTTTTGATAGCATCAATAATTTTGTCAGCTAACGCCATTACTTGAGCATGAGCAAAACCTCCAACTATTTCACCACGCTCTAACTCCGTAGGCGGCTTACATCTTTTAGCATGCTCTATAATGACTGAAAAATCTTTACTTTTGCTATCTCTTCTATCTGCTATATGTGGAAAACCCTCGAATCCCGACGCTCCAGTTGTATATACTCTATCAGCGTAATTTGAGTTTTTATTTGGAGGAACAATACAGTTAGTTGTAAAGAGTATTGGTCCATTAAAATTTTCGAAATCCACTTTTTGATTCCACCACGCACCTCCGTAGTTCCCTATAAGATGTGTATATTTTTTTAGTGTAGGGTAGTAGTGTGCCGGTAACATTTCGCTA
>CAYIZU010000071.1:3343-9609 GCA_964367795.1 uncultured Rikenellaceae bacterium
CAACACCACTACCTTCTGTCTGCTTTAGAATCTCTTCTATATCTTTTAAGTCGTGACCGGATATGAGAATAGCAGGATTCTCACCCACTCCAATATTAACATTAGTTATAGTTGGGTTTCCGTAGGTTGAAGTGTTAGCCTTATCGAGTAAAGCCATTGTTTTTACACCGAAATCACCGCACATAAGCACCTGTGATAATAGCACTTCGGCCTCTAACTCTTTAACGGAACTAGCTAATATTTCTTGCATAAAAGCATATATGTTTTCATCTTCGTAACCCAAATTACATGCATGCTCCGCGTATGCGGCTATGCCTTTAATGCCATACATTAGTAACTCCCGCAGCGACCTTATATCCTCATTTTCCGTAGCAAGAACACCCACTTTTTTTGCCCTTGAAAGCATATCTTTAAGCGTGCTACCACTCCATGTTTGACATCCACAATTTGCCGGACAATCCACCGAAGGCAATGAATCCCGTAGTACAATAGCCTCTTTTATGCGAGAAATAAATCTATCTTTGTCGAAGTTAGCATTCGTGATGGTCATAAAAAGTGACTTTGAGATAAAACGATTAACCTCATTAGGAATTTTATCTCCATTTTCGCGCATAGTCATAGTGCGAGCAGATATGCCTTTCAAAAGAAATAAAAGTAAATCTTGAAGAGCCGCAAGCTCCTCATTTTTACCACACACACCACTTACCATGCAGCCCTTACCGTGTGCAGCCTCTTGGCATTGATAACAAAACATAAGCAAATATTTTATTAGGGGAGTTCTTATTTAAGAAGTTCCCTATTGTTAATAATGCTTAATATTATATCATTATGTGTGCCAAAAAATTATTTTCTATCTAATGCTCGATTCAAAAATATACCAGTAAAGCTATTTTTGTTTTTAGCTAATTGTTGAGGCGTCCCTTCGAATACTTTATATCCACCATCCTCTCCTCCATCCGGACCTAAATCTATGACCCAGTCACAAAGGCGTATCACATCCATATTATGTTCCACTATGACGGCCGTGTGTCCTCTTTTTACCAATGAGTCAATAGCAATTAGTAGTTTCTGTATATCATGGAAATGTAGTCCCGTTGTAGGTTCATCGAATATAAACATAGTACGTTGCGTGCTATTCTCCTTAAGTAGGTAGAATGCTAATTTTACTCTTTGGCTCTCTCCTCCTGATAAAGTGGAAGAGGATTGTCCTAATTTAATATACCCAAGTCCAACAGCAGCTAAGACAGATAATTTTTCGACAATTTTTTTGCTTATGTTGTTATTATCCCCACTGAAAAACTCAATAGCTTCTTCAACACTCATATCCAAAATGTCGGAGATGTTCTTATCTCTATATTGAACCTGTAATATTTCGTTTTTAAAACGTTTTCCATCACACACTTCACACTTCATCACTATATCAGCCATAAACTGCATCTCTACGCGTATCACCCCTTCACCTTGACACTCTTCACATCTTCCACCTGCTATGTTAAAAGAGAAACTCGATGGAGTATAGCCCATACTCTCGGCATAGGGTAATGAGGCATAGAGTTTACGAATGTCATCATATACTTTGATATAGGTAGCAGGGTTGGAGCGCGAGGAACGCCCTAATGCAGATTGATCTATCATCTCAACACCTTTGAGTAGTGATAAGCCTCCTGTTAAGTTGCAATTATTAAATCCCTCTTTGCTCTCGGCAACGTAGTATCTATGCAGTGCAGGGTAGAGCACCTCTTTAACAAGTGATGATTTACCGCTACCGCTAACCCCCGTGATGCATGTGATAACCCCAAGAGGGAATTTTACATCTATTTTTTTTAGATTGTTTGCTCTTGCTCCAATAATCTCAATATAATCTTTCCAACTTCGAGGTTTGTCGTTTAGAGTCACCTCTCTTCGTTGACATATATAGTCGGCTGTTAGGCTATTAGATGCTTTAACTAACTCGTTTATTGTCCCTTGAAATACCACCTCACCTCCATTAGGACCAGCATAAGGCCCTATATCAATAATCTCGTCGGCTGCACGCATTATCTCCTCTTCATGCTCTACAACTATTACAGTATTACCAATATCGCGTAGCTGCTTTAACACCCCAATTAATCTATGTGTATCGCGAGGATGTAGTCCGATGCTTGGTTCATCTAATATATACATTGAACCCACAAGAGAGCTACCAAGAGATGTTGAAAGATTAATTCGTTGACTCTCTCCGCCAGATAGTGTTGATGACACGCGGTCAAGGGTAAGATAGCCAAGGCCAACTTCAAGTAGATATGTCACTCGGTTAACTATCTCCTCTAATATACGCTCTGAAGTGGCACTATCGGAAGGTGATAACTCTAAGTTTTTCATTACATTTAGTAGCTTTTTTATGGGCATTTTAGATAGCTCCATAATAGTGTATCCTGAAACCTTTACATAGCTTGCCTCCTTTTTGAGTCGTCCTCCTTTACATTCACTACACGTACATTTACCAGAATATCGAGATATTAGTACTCTATATTGCACTTTGTATTTCTCTTTCTCTAAGAATTCGAAAAACTGGTCAATGCCCATAAAGTGTTTATTTCCATGCCATAAGTCATTACGCTCTCTATCCGTTAATTCTTCGTATGGGCGATGAATAGGAAAACCACTTAATTCCGCACTGTCAATTATTTGCTTTCTCCACCAGCCCATTGATTCCCCTTTCCAACAAGCAACAGCACCACTGTATAGTGATTTGGTAGTATCTGGAATAACCAACGTCTCATCTATGCCAACAGTACGTCCAAACCCCTCACATTTAGGGCATGCTCCATAGGGGCTATTGAAATTAAACATCTGTTCGGTTGGATGCTCGAAGTACATGCCGTCTGCTTCGAAGAATGTCGAGAACTCCTTAAGGTTATATCCTCCTATTTCGTTTGCAGTGAAAACTACGCACTTTCCATTTCCTTTATCAAAGGCATCGCCTACCGAATCGGCAATGCGTAGTGTAATGTCGTCGCTATCGCTGATATTTAATCTTTCAATAATAAGATAAATTGTTTTATCTTTATAGATTGATATTTCCGGCATAAATTCAGTTATGAACTTAAACTCACCGTTAATATATACTCTTTCGTAGCCACTACTCATATAGTCGAGCATCTTTTCAATTATATTCTCATCGCATATAGTTGGTATTGAGATGAAAATATTACTTCCTACAAGTTGATTTGTAATAAACTCTACTACATCGGTAACAGTTGAACGTTTAACCACATCACCAGATATTGGAGAGTAGGTAATGCCAATACGAGCGAATAAAAGTTTCATATAGTCGTATATCTCCGTCATTGTACCCACTGTTGAACGTGCATTTGAGGTTATAACCTTTTGTTCTATTGCTATTGCGGGTGATATATGAGCTATCTCATCAACATCGGGTTTGTTTATTCGCCCAAGAAACTGACGCGCATAAGATGATAGACTCTCAACATACCTTCGCTGCCCTTCGGCAAAAAGCGTGTCGAAAGCAAGTGATGACTTACCACTACCTGATAGACCAGTTATAACAATAAGTTTCTCGGTTGGTATATTAATAGATATATTTTTTAGGTTATTAACCCTTGCTCCTTTTATCTCAATATAATCTTTATTCATAGCACAAAAATTTCGATAAAGTTAACCATTTTTTGTTACTCTCACAAATATCTTGCTTAAGGTAGGTGAAAATGAGCAATAATTTATGTAGTTTAGAAAATTATAACTACTTTTGCAGGTAATAATAATTTAAACGTTACTGAATGAGATAAAAAAGAAAAATACATATATATTTACTGTTGTATCCTCCTAAAGCGACCAAAATAAAGAATGATAATTGCAGTAAGACAATCCTAATGGTTCTGTGTAAGATTTGCACGGAGCTGATGGGGTTGTCTATAGGTTGCTTGGTCGCACCTGGGGAGGATAAATCAGTTTCCGTGCATTTATTTTATGCATATAACTAATTTAACAATCCCTAAAAGACCAAGATTATGGAAATTAACAAAACAAAAGCTGTAGCCTTTACTGGCTATCGAATATAACAGGAGGCTCAGAGGGTTTCGACTTAATTGCAGCACTATTTATTTAGGGCACGATTGTAAGGCAGGTGAAAAAAGTAGCATTAATTTATGTAGTTTAGAAAATTATAACTACTTTTGCAGGTAATAATAATTTAAACGTTAATGGATGAGATAGAATAGTAATTAATCATACATATAATTAAACTGCTGATTATACCCCTCGAAGCGACCAAGAAGATGAGTATTATCAGCCCACAAATATAAGAAGCGCGTGTTATAACTTAGCACGACGCTGACTTGTATTTTGTGGGAGGTTTGCTTGGTCGCACCTTGAGGGGATACATTATTAGTGTTCGTGCTATTTTATTTGTCCTAATTTCAAACCTCTAAAAGACCAAGATTATGGAAATTAACAAAACAAAAGCTGTAGCCTTTACTGGCTATCGAACCTCAAAGATTGAGAGTTCATTTAAAAATTTTGGCTCATTCAACAAGATTGAAAGCGAGCTACTTAAAGAGATAATAGCCCTATATAAAAGTGGCATTACAACCTTTATAACAGGAGGCTCAGAGGGTTTCGACTTAATTGCAGCACTGGCAATATTATTAGCACGTGAGGCATACGCAGACATTAAGTTAGTAGTAGCCGTTCCATTCGTAGCTCAAGCCAGTAAGTACAGTGATATAGACAAGCAAAAATACAAATGGGTATTAGAGCAAGCCGATTATGTTCACCACATATCAAAAAACTATTACAGAGGAGTTTTCTATACCCGTAACGACTATATGTTAGATAATAGCGCACATCTAATATGTTACTACAATGGACTAAGTGGTGGAACTAAATATACCTATGATGGTGCATGTAAACGCAATCATAATATAATAAATATTTATGATGCGGTGAATAGATAGTAATTTTCATAGTTAATGCAGGCAAATTGTCTGCATTTTTTTAAAATTTATTTACGACACGATTTTTAAAAATAAAAAAGTTTACGTAATTTTGTCGCTCAAAGCTATAAAAACGATAAATAAATGAAAAACAAGTATTCCGATCTTATTGAACAGACGTTCGATTTCCCTCAAGCTGAATTCACTGTTGAGGATGATGGCACACCACTTAAGATATCTTATCTGCCTAAGATAAGTTCGCAAATACAACGCGCAAAACGCATGTTTAATGTGGCTATGGCTAAGGTGGATTATAAAGGTAAGTATCATTATTGCTACTGTACGAAAAGTTCACATTTCTCATTTGTGCTTAATGAGGCATTAAAAAATGATATAGGTTTAGAGACCTCTTCGGCTTATGATATACATCTTATCAATGCTCTTGAAAAGGAGGGAGCATTGGATAAGAACACAACAATTATATGTAATGGATTTAAGCGTAACTTATATATTGAGAATATTGCGTCGCTGATTAATGATGGTTTTACTAATGTGATACCAATTCTTGATAATAAAGAGGAGTTAGATGCCTTAGAGGCAGTTGTTGATAACGATAAAAAATATAGTGTAGGAATACGCATAGCATCGGAAGAGGAGCCAAAGTTCGAGTTCTATACTTCACGTCTTGGTATACGTTATAATGATATTATCAGCTACTATAAAGATAAAATAGAGACAAATACGCGTTGCGAACTCAAAATGCTACACTTTTTTATAAATACAGGTATTAAAGATACTGCATATTATTGGAGTGAACTTAATAAATGTCTCAATCTATACTGTGAATTGAAAAGGGAGTGCCCAACGCTCGATAGTCTTAATATTGGAGGTGGATTTCCGATAAAGAGTTCGTTAGGTTTTGATTACGACTATGATTATATGACTGAAGAGATTATTTCGCAAATAAAAAACGCGTGTAAGCAATATAATGTCGATGAACCTAATATATACACCGAATTTGGTACGTTTACTGTTGGAGAGAGTGGGGCAGTGCTTTACTCTATAATGGATAGTAAGCAACAAAACGACAGAGAGCTATGGTATATGGTTGATAGTTCGTTTATGACAACATTACCTGACACATGGGGTATAAATCAACGATATATTCTTCTTGCAGTTAATAATTGGGATAGGGAGTATAACAGGGTGTTTCTTGGTGGACTTACCTGCGATAGTGAGGATTATTATAATGCAGAGGCCCATGCCAATGCTATTTATCTTCCCAAGTTAGAGGCAGATAATAAGGAGTCTAAGCAATATATTGGATTCTTT
>CAYIZU010000072.1:0-9355 GCA_964367795.1 uncultured Rikenellaceae bacterium
GCCACGTTTGGGGTCGCTTGCACCATAAACAACTCTTCCAACTTGCGCCAAATATAGCGCACTTGCGCACATTGGACAAGGCTCTAAAGTGACATATAAAGTACACTCTTTTAAGTATTTAGCACCTAATGAGTTAGTTGCGGATGTTATGGCAAGCATCTCGGCATGAGCTGTAGGGTCGTTAAGCTGCTCTGTTTGATTATGAGCACGCGCAATAATGCGCCCTCCTCCCACAATAACAGCCCCAATAGGCACTTCGCCATTGTCTAGAGCCTTTCTTGCCTCTTTAAGTGCCTCTAACATATATTTTTCGTCGATATTTATCATATTTTTACTATTTACTGCCGTAATATAACTTTTTTTCTTTAAATTTGCTGTTTGATAATGGTTGATAATGCTTTTCAACCGCGAAGTTAGGTATATATAATAATAAAACCAAATAAATATAGTAGAAATGTATAGAACAGCAACATGTGGCGAGCTTAGGCTATCAGATTCAGGCAGAGAGGTAACACTTGCAGGATGGGTTCAAAAAGTTCGTAATTTAGGGTCGATGGCATTTGTTGACCTACGTGATAGGTATGGTATTACGCAGCTAACAATTAATGAAGAGGTGGCTGATGAGATAAAAGAGCGTGTAGCACAGTTAGGTAGAGAGTATGTGATACAGGCTAAGGGTATTGTTAAGGAGCGTTCGGCTAAAAACCCTAAGATGCCTACAGGGGATATTGAGGTTATTGTTGAGGCATTTACCATACTTAACAGCTCTGAAACACCTCCTTTTACTATTGAAGATGAGAGTGATGGCGGTGATGAACTACGTATGAAATATCGCTATCTTGATTTGCGCCGTAATCCTTTGAAAGAGGCACTGATATTACGTCATAAGATGGCACATGAAGTGCGTAACTACCTTAATAAGGAGGGATTCTTAGAGATTGAAACCCCTTACCTCATAAAGTCAACGCCCGAAGGAGCTCGCGATTTTGTTGTTCCATCAAGAATGAACTTAGGTGAGTTTTATGCTCTACCACAGTCGCCACAGACCTTTAAGCAGCTACTTATGGTGTCGGGATATGATAAGTATTTCCAAATAGTGCGTTGTTTCCGTGATGAAGATTTACGCGCAGACCGCCAACCAGAATTTACGCAGATAGATTGCGAAATGGCTTTTGTTGATAGAGAAGATGTTTTAAGTACCTTTGAGGGGCTTGCTAAAGAGCTTTTCTTGAATGTTAAGGGGGTCTCTTTTGATGCTCCGTTTCCTCGTATGACCTATGCCGATGCCATGGAGTATTACGGTTGTGATAAGCCGGATATTCGCTTTGACATGACAATAAAAGATATAACAGAAGAGAGTAGAGGAGCTAACTTCCCCGTTTTTGATGGTGCCGAATATGTTGGAGCCATTGTGTGTGAAGGATGTTCTGAATATACTCGTAAGGAGTTAGATAGCATAACAAATTTTGTTAAACGTCCGCAAGTGGGAGCTACAGGAATGGTATATATTAAGTGTGGTAGTGATGGCAGCTTTAAGTCGAGCGTTGATAAATTTTACACGCCTGAACACCTTGCAAAAATAGCTGCTAAAACGGAGGCAAAGGCAGGCGACCTAATACTTATACTTTGCGGTGATAAGCGTCGCACCCTTACGGCATTATCTGTACTACGTTTAGAGATGGGAGATCGTTTATCTCTACGCGACAATAATGTATTCGCACCTTTATGGGTTGTTGATTTTCCTCTTCTTGAGTGGGATGAAGAGAGTGGTAGGTTCTTTGCCATGCATCACCCTTTCACTTCGCCAAAAGTTGAGGATATGGAGCTGTTTAATACAAATCCGGGCTCTGTTCGTGCTGATGCTTATGATTTCGTTATTAACGGCGTTGAGGTGGGCGGAGGCTCTATTCGTATACACGATAACGCCATACAACAGCAGATGTTTTCAGTGTTAGGATTCACTAAAGAGGAGGCTGAATCACAATTTGGCTTCCTATTAAGTGCCTTTAAATATGGAGCACCACCTCATGGCGGTATAGCTTTTGGCTTTGATAGGTTCTGTTCGCTATTTGGAGGGACAGAGTCGATAAGAGACTATATAGCTTTCCCTAAAAATAATTCTGGACGAGATATGATGATAGATTCTCCATCTCCTATATCGAACATGCAGCTGGATGAACTTAATATAAACATAAAAGATAATTAACAAATTATGAATGGTAGCGGTTTCTTTATCTCTGTTGAAAAGGATTTTGAGGCAACTAAAAAGAGATGTGCAGATATACTCACTATTGATGATAGTGGTAGGCAATATGACTTTGTTGAATATATGCTTGAGGGGCAGGGAAAGGGTGTACGTCCAATGTTAACCCTCCTATCAGCAGCTATGTTCGGAGATGTTAATGATGATAGCGTTAGCAATGCAGCTATATTGGAGCTAACGCATAATGCATCGTTAATACATGATGATGTTGTTGATGAGGCATATCAAAGACGTGGAAAGCACTCTGTCAATGCGCTGTGGGGCTCTAAAAGAGCTGTGCTCATAGGTGATTACATATTATCTCGAGCAATAAAGGCAGCATCCGATAATGAATTGCAGTATGCCATTGCAGATGTAGCGAGGGTTATCGAAGAGATGAGTATTGGCGAGATAGAGCAGATAGATGCAACACGTAAATTGGATATGACAGAGAGCCGATACTATGATGTCATAAGACGAAAAACAGCCAACTTAATGGGATGCTGCGCGCGATTAGGAGCACGTTCTACTGGGGCTTCAGAGATAGAATATACTAAAATGGAGAAGTTTGGAGTGCTCATTGGTATGATGTTTCAAGTTAAGGATGATATTTTAGACTATACGGGTGTAGATACAGGTAAGCATATTGGAAATGATGTTAAAGAGAGAAAGATAACGTTACCTCTTATATATGCCATACAAAGAGCAACTAAAAGTGAAAAGGATGCCGTATTATCGATGATACGTAAAGATAATGAAAGCGATATCACCACTAAGAAAGTTTATGATTTTATATTAAAAAATGGGGGTATTGAGATGGCAGAATGTCGTATGGCGGAGTTTAAAAGTGAAGCTTTAGCTATTATAGAGAACTTTGAAAAAACGACTGCTACGGATAATATGATTGAATTTGTTAACTTCGTTGCAGAACGAAAAAAATAGAAAATATGGAAAAAATTGGTTTCGCGTCAGATCACGCTGGCTACGAAATGAAAGATACTCTTATCGGTTATATACAGTCGTTAGGGTATGAGTTTGTTGATTATGGCTGTTTCTCTACAGAAAGTGTAGATTATCCCGATTTTGCACATGCTTTGGCCACAGGCATAGAGAACGGTGAGTGTGAGTTAGGAATTGCATTATGTGGCAGTGCTAATGGCATAACCATTACACTTAACAAGCATAAAGATATCCGTGCGGCTATTGCGTGGGAGCCGGTTATCGCATCGCTTGCAAGAGAGCATAATGACGCTAATGTTTGTTCAATACCTGCACGATTTGTTGATCCAGTAAAAGCAATATCAATAGTTGATGCCTTTTTAAACAGTACTTTTGAGGGAGGAAGACATCAAACACGTGTAGATAAAATAAAATGCCATGTATAGTGAAAAAGATATTTTAGAGATAGTTGAACGAGGCGTGAACGATATTAACCTGCCTGAAGAGCCTATAATGTTATACGAACCAATAAGGTATACCATGCAGGTTGGAGGTAAGAGATTACGACCGCTTCTCATGTTGTTGACAGCTAATCTATACACTGATGATATAGAGCCATTATTGCCTGCTGCATTAGGTATTGAGATGTTTCATAATTTTACACTGCTTCACGACGATATAATGGATAACTCATTAACTCGTCGCGGTAGGGAGTCGGTACATGCTAAGTGGGGTAGTAACACCGCTATTCTATCGGGTGATGCCATGCTTATATATGCCTACGGTCTCATATTAAATACTTCATCTGATGAATTAACACGTATAATGCGTATCTTTAATAAACTATCATTGGAGCTGTGCGAGGGACAGCAGATGGATATGGACTTTGAGAAGATGGAGGAGGTATCAATGCAGAAATATATGGATATGATACGTCTCAAGACTTCTGTTTTGATAGCTGGTGCAATGGAGATAGGTAGTGTTTATGGCGGTGCAGATGATTGCGATAGTAACCTTATCTATAATTTTGGTCTTAACATAGGTATTGCCTTTCAGTTGCAAGATGATATATTAGATTTATATGCAGATAGTGCATCATTTGGTAAGCGCGTTGGTGGTGATATTATCGAGGGTAAGAAGAGTTTCATTTCGTTACTATGCCTCGAGATGGCGAGTGAGGAGGATAGAATTCGTCTTTTAGATATTCTCCACGATAGTACGGTAGATAGTATTGCAAGGGTGAAAGCGGCTCGTGAACTATTGGATAAATATAATATTAAATCTGCTGCGGAAGAGGTTGTTAAAAGCTATTTTGATGATGCAATAGCAATAATGGGTGCCGTAGATGTACCTATTGAGCGCAAGGAGATTTTATTAGATTATGTTCGTTCGTTATTAAATAGAAGTAGATAAAATATGCTTGCACAACATTTAGCTGGAGAGGTAATAGATAATATACCTTATACCCCAACTTCTGATCAGGAGGAGTTGGCTTTAGCTATGTGCAGATATTTAACAGAGTGTGGCAGCAGCGATATCTTTATACTTAACGGATACGCAGGAACAGGTAAGAGTACTGTTATTGCTGCCTTTACCAATATGTTATCGTCACATAATATTAAATCTTATGTTGTTGCCCCCACGGGACGTGCTGCTAAAGTGGTTAGTGGCTATTCTGGTGGGAGCGCGTTAACCATACATAAGAAGATATACCGTCAAAAATCTATATCTGAACAAAGCTTTGTTCTTGATTATAATAGAGATAGGGATACTGTTTTTATTGTTGATGAGGCATCAATGATAGGTGCTGGCGGAAGAGGAGAATTATCAAATTTTGGAAGTGGAGACCTCCTTAGCGACCTTGTGGAGTATGTGCGAGGTGGTACAAATTGTAGGCTTATATTGGTTGGGGATGTAGCCCAGTTACCGCCCGTTGGAACACCTTTATCACCTGCCCTCGACCCCTCCTATATGGAGTATTATGGTAGGGTACACTACTTCTCTATGAAAGATATAATACGTCAGGCTAAGGAGTCGGGTATCCTTATGAATGCAACAGTGTGTCGTACTCTTATTGAGGAGGCACGTGCTGAATTTCCTAAATTTAATCTAAATTACCCCGATGTTAAGAGTTTGACAGGGATGGATATATTAGATGAGATAGATAATGCCTATGTAAGGTATGGTAAGGAGCGTTGCGTTGTAATAACGCGCTCTAATAAGCAGGCGGGGCGTTTTAACGGGGGTATTCGTGAGAGAATACTATATCAAGAGGAAGAATTATCATCTAACGACCTTGTCATGATAGTTAAGAATAATTACTCATACTCAAAGGGCGACGATGAAGAGAAGGCAAAAGAGAGCACCGATTTTATTGCTAATGGAGATGTTGCCTTAATAAGACGGGTACGACGCTATGAGGAGGTGCATGGTTTTCGTTTTGCCGATGTGACGATGTGGTTATCATGCGACGAGGAGCAGGAGATGGATTGTAAAATTATTCTGGATACCCTTTCAAGCGATTCTCCAGCGTTATCGACATCGGATAGCGAGCGTTTACTAAAGAGTGTAGAGTTAGATTATGCACATATAGGAAATAGACGTGAAAGGTATAAAGCTATGCGAGGAGATAGCTATCTTAACGCTTTGCAGATAAAATTTGCGTATGCTATAACCGGGCATAAATCGCAAGGGGGACAATGGGATGCTGTTTTTATTGATAGGATGCTCTTTGGCGAAGAGGAGATGAGTGTTGAGATGCTCCGATGGCTGTATACTGCTATTACAAGGGCTACGAAGCAACTTTTCTTTATCAATTTTGATGAAAGATTTTTTAACGAATAAATGAAGTGATTATGATTGAAGAGTTTGATATAAATAGGCTTATTGAGGAGGAGGCTAATATGCTTGAGGCAGCAGCAGAGCCCGAAAATAGCATAAAAAAAAGCGAGCGTAAAGTAAAAAAACGCGGCGAGGGTAAATCGTTGTCTTATGTGGCGGAGGAGAAAATGGAACTCTTGGAATTTATGCTATTATCCATAAAAGATAGGAGTCGAACAACTATAAAATCGTTCTTGCGTAATAGACAGGTCGCAGTTAATGGTATTCCAACGACAAAAAATAGTCAATTGGTAAAAAAAGGAGATGTTGTGGAGATAAATTTAGGCATGGTAGAGAAGCAGTTCAAAAATCCAATGCTTAAAATAGTTTACGAAGATGATTCAATCATTATTATCGATAAGAAATATGGTTTATTATCTATGGCAACCGATAAGGAGCGCATAAAAACGGCATATTATATCATTAGCGATTACCTTAAATCGAAAGATAGAAATAATAGAGTGTTTATTGTGCATCGCCTTGACAGGGAGACTTCAGGATTGCTATTATTTGCTAAGAGTATGGATGTGCAGCATCAATTACAACATAATTGGAATGAGAATATTCTTGAGCGCAGGTATGTAGCTGTTGTTGAAGGACTTTTGGTTGATGATGAAGGTGTGGTTGAGACCTACCTTGCTGAAAATAAAGCGTACAACGTCTATGTGACAAAGAATCCGGAAGAGGGGGAGTTGGCAATAACTAAATACAAAGTTCTTAAACGCGGAAAGGATAACACTCTTGTAGAGCTGGAGTTAGAGACAGGAAAGAAGAATCAGATACGCGTTCATATGCAACATATCGGTCATTCAATAACGGGAGATAGGAAATATGGGGGCGGACAATCTCCAATAGGTCGTTTAGCTCTTCATGCGCAGCGTATTCGCTTTATTCACCCTATAACTGGTGTGGAGATGGAGTTTGATACGGGTATTCCTCCTATGTTCTTGACCGCATTAACGCTAAAGCGTAAAAGATATTAGCCGCCATGAATAAAAAGTCAATGGTTTATAAGGTACTGGCTCTTACTATTCCAAACATAGCCACCAATATAACGGTTCCTCTCTTAGGGATGGTTGACTTGGCAATTGTGGGACATATAGGTGGAGCTTCGTATCTTGGTGCTATTGCAATAGGAACGGCGATATTTAATCTGATATATTGGAATTTTGGTTTCTTACGCATGGGGACAACGGGTCTTACTGCGCAAGCATTCGGAGCACGAACGCTATCTGAATGTGGTATTACGCTCCATCGCTCTATGGCAATAGCCATATCTGTTGGTGTTACTATCATACTTCTGCAATACCCTATATTGTATTTGTGCGAGTATTTTATGAATGTATCACCAACAATTAAGCCTATCGTGGAGGAGTATTTCTATGTTAGGGTATGGGCTGCCCCAGCTACGTTGTCACTTTATGCACTTAAAGGGTGGTTTATTGGTATGCAGAACGCCCGAACCCCTATGATTATAGCAATAGTGTTAAATTGCGTTAATATAGCCGTCAGCTATATTCTTGCTGTAGGTATGGATATGGGCATTTCAGGAGTTGCATGGGGCACTTTAATCGCGCAATATAGTGGTATGACTATGGCACTTATAATAATTGCACGATACTATCGTAAGGCATTTAGGGGAGTCTCTTTTAGTCGCGCATTGAAGTTAAGAGAGATGAAGCATTTTTTTAGTGTTAACCGTGATATTTTCCTTCGTACTATGTCCTTAGTTATTGTCTTTACTTTCTTTACCTCTGCTTCGTCAAAGATAAGTGATGATATTTTAGCGATAAATACACTATTGATGCAGCTTTTTACTCTATTTTCATATATAGAAGATGGTTTTGCATATTCGGCGGAGTCGCTTGCCGGACGCTATTATGGGGCATATAATGGAACACTCTTACGTCATTCAATCCGCGTTATTAATAGGTTTGGATTCTTCTCCGCAGTAGTATTTACAGCTATATACATTATTGTAACACTACCTATATTAAAAATATTCACAAATGATATAAATATTCTTCAACAAGCAATGGAGTATCGTTGGTGGGTGGCTGCAATACCTCTATGTGGTTATCTTGCCTTCTTGTATGATGGCATAGCAGGAGGGATGACAAAAACTATCATCATGCGTAATACGATAATGGTTGCGATGGTGGCATTTTTCCTATCATACTACCTATTGGTACCGTATATAGGGAATAATGCTTTGTGGTTATCGCTACTTATCTTTTTGCTTTTAAGAGGAGTACTGCAATTGATACCAATAACAAAGATAGCTGCTAAAGTTTAACGTAATTGTCTTAAAATCAGGTGTTATACTTCCATTTCTTTTCTTCATTGTTACATCAGTATACATAGGACAATTCACAATACAGAGTTTTCCGAATTGTCCTACATAGTTGATTAAATGAGAAAGAATCTTTAGAAATCAAAATTTGATGAATATGATTTTCGCGGAAGAACTTACTTTTTACCAAAATTAAAACCAACATTTAACATTATAGTTTGATTGTTTAGGGTGTAATTCAAGTTTGGATTACTCTCTTGAATAGCCGTTCCACGCGAAAGATCGCTCATCCCTAAATCCATCATAAGATTTATTATGAATCTGTTAAACGTAGCACCAACACCAATACTTAGTCCACCGTCGAACTTATTAAATCCCATGGTTGTATTGTTATCACCGAATGAATCAATCGTTACATCTCTCCCTCCTGCTTTAGTGACTGTTTTTCCACCGATACCATTAGCAAAGTAAAATCCATAATAGGCGTCAAAACTGCTATTATTTTTTCCTCCTAACCTTTGTACAAATAGTACAGGTAGCTTTATGTAATTTAGATTAACCGTTATCTTTTCAATTGTACTATTGTCGATTGCTCCCACTTTAGAGAAAAATAGCCCCGGTTGCAGGGTGATAGTGTTTGTTTTATTTAGCGATATATCATAGGTAACGCCAATATTATAGCTAAATGAGTAGTTATATACTCCCTGAGATTGATTATTTGAGTCATCACGTACTCTTTCAGTCATTGTTGATGTGCCGATACCAATCCTTAAACCCCAGCCTAAAGAGTTATTAGAAATTGAGGTCTCCTTGTCTAACTCGAAATCAAGCTCCCTACTAAGAAGTGTAGCCTCAACCTTATTGCCTCGTAGTCTAAAATGATAGTAAGCGCGACTACTACTATTTGATATTACAGCAACAGCACAATCATCTTTAACACATACTTGACCAACAATGCGAGTATATTTACCATTCTCTCCAAAAATAGCATCCATTGCCTT
>CAYIZU010000073.1:0-9284 GCA_964367795.1 uncultured Rikenellaceae bacterium
CTCCCCTACCCTTTTAAAACTTAGAGATAAGCTAAAAGAGGATGATAGCGAAGATATTTACTTATCAATAGCAGCCGAAGAAGAGAGGATAAGAAAAAGTTTATCATTGGAGTTAAGAGGGTATCACACTGCCATATATAAGGCAATCGAGCATGTTGCAGAGATAGATTTGCTATGTGCCAAATGTGATATAATAAGATTACTTGGATTAACAAGACCTAATATCGTTGATAGTGGAACAACAGAGTATGAGAAACTATTTAATCCATACCTAAAGAGTATTACCAAGGATTATCAAGCTATTGATATAAGAATAACTCCTTCGCCAACACTTATTACGGGGGCAAATATGAGTGGTAAGAGTATGCTACTCAAAAGTGTAGCCGCTGCTCAATATCTTGTACAGTTCGGGTTTTATACACCTGCAATAAAGGGAGATATAAGAGTTGTGGAGGATATATTTCTACTTGCAGGAGAGCATGAAAAAGAGAGTGAGGGGCTATCATCCTACGCTTCGGAAATAACAAAGCTAAGTGGCGTTATTGATGCTATTGAAAGTGGCGGATTCTATCTTATACTAATTGATGAATTGGCACGTACAACATCGCCACGTGAGGGTGTAGCAATTGTAGATGCAACAGTATCACTACTTAATGAATGTAGCTCTATGACACTAATTACTACACACTACAATAGCAAACACAAGGATGTAAGAATTTTACGTGTTCGGGGCTTTAAAGATGTAGGTAAGGAGGAAAATATCACACGTGATAACATATCTCGCTTTATCGACTACTCTCTTTATGAGTGCGACGGCAGAGAGAAGAGTTCGGAAGCGTTACGAATAGCGGAGATATTAAATATAAATAACAAATTAATTATTAGAATAAAAGAAGAAATACTATGTACGGAACAAGTAAATTAGGTATCGACTTTAGTCGTGTTAACTATGCTAAGGAGGTATCTAAAGAGATAGCTGATAGTGTGCAAGATTTTGTTGATATGTACACAACAGTGGCTGTTGAGAGGACGTTATGCCGCTTAGTTGGTATTGATGGCGTTGACAATAACGATGTACCACTGCCCAATGTTATAGTGGATGCGCTGCATAACAAGGGGGTTATGAGTGAAGGTGTTTTATACTTTTTAGGCTGTGCAGTTATTGAAAGCGGCTTAACACCTAACGAGATAGCCATAAAGGTTGGTAATGGCGAGATGGATATTACGACTATCACTTCTCACTCTAAAGAGGAGATTGAATCGGCATTAGCACCATATGTTAAGGCAAGCATTAATAAAATTGAGGCAAATAGAGCGCGTCGCGAGGAGTTTATACGAATTAAGGGTGAAGGAGCACAACCTTACCTATATGTCATTGTTGCAACAGGAAATATATATGAAGATGCTATTCAAGCACAAGCAGCTGCAAGGCAAGGAGCCGATATAATAGCTGTTATACGTACAACGGGACAATCACTACTCGACTACGTACCTTTTGGAGCAACGACAGAGGGCTTTGGAGGCACAGTGGCGACACAAGAAAATTTTCGAATTATGCGCACCGCTCTTGATGAGGTTGGTGAAGAAATGGGACGTTATATACGACTATGCAACTACTGTTCGGGATTATGTATGCCAGAGATAGCAGTTATGGGTGCTTTAGAGGGTTTAGATGTTATGCTTAACGACGCCCTTTACGGTATTCTTTTCCGCGATATTAATATGCAACGTACACTTGTAGACCAGTTTTTTTCCCGTGTGATAAATGGTTTTGCAGGGGTAATAATAAATACTGGAGAGGATAACTACCTAACCACAGCCGATGCCTACGAACAGGCTCACACCGTACTTGCATCCGATTTAATAAATGAGCAATTGGCACTTATTGCAGGTATACCTGAGGAGCAGATGGGCTTGGGTCATGCTTTTGAAATAGACCCTGAAACGGAAAATGGGTTCCTATATGAGTTAGCACAAGCACAGCTAATACGTGAAATATTTCCTAAGGCACCTCTTAAGTATATGCCCCCCACAAAATTTATGACCGGCAATATATTTAAGGGTAACGTGCAAGATGCCTTATTTAATCAGGTTGCAATATGGACGGGACAGGGTATTCAACTGCTTGGTATGTTAACAGAGGCAATACACACCCCTTTCATGTCAGACAGGTATCTTGCAATTGAAAATGCAAAATACATTTTCAATAATATGAAATCTATTGGCGACGAGATGGAGTTCAAAAAGGGAGGATTAATACAATCGCGCGCAACAGAGGTTTTAGAGAATGCTATTAAACTATTAGAAGAGGTTAAAAGTTACGGTCTTTTTGAAGCTCTTGCACGTGGTGTTTTTGCGGATGTTAAGCGTCCTATAGATGGAGGTAAAGGGTTAAAAGGTGTTTCGCAAAAGGGTGAGAGATACTACAATCCATTTATTATATTAATGAAAAAATAGTAAGCAATATGAGCGGAGGATTATATTCTATGTCGAATAAAGATTTTGATAAAAATCTCGACTTAAATCATGTTAAGCCATATGGCGATACAATGAATGACGGTAAGGTACAGCTAAGCTTTACGCTCCCTGTCCCAGTGGGCGACGAAGCAATAGAGGCTGCAAAACAGTTAATGAAAAAGATGGGTTTCGAAAATCCACAAGTGGCGTTTTATAGAGAATTGGCTGAAGGTTTCACATTCTTTAATTGCTACGGTACAGCAACGGTGGATGTTGACTTTGCTAACATCCATGTACCGAAAGTTGAGGGTACTGTTATGGATATGCACGAAACGGACGAATTTATAAAAGAGAAAATAGGTCGTAAATTGATTATTGTTGGAGCGAGTACCGGCACTGATGCTCATACGGTGGGTATCGATGCAATAATGAATATGAAAGGATTTGCAGGGCACTACGGATTAGAGCGTTATGAGATGATTGATGCATATAACCTTGGCAGCCAAATACCTAATGACGAATTCTTAGCAAAAGCCGTGGAGCTCAATGCAGATGCAATAATTGTGTCGCAAACAGTAACACAGAAAGATGTGCATATCACGAACCTTGTTGAGCTTATAGAGATGACAGAGGCTGAAGGATTACGTGATAAGATGATAATTGCTTGTGGTGGTCCTCGTATATCACATGAGCTGGCTAAAGAATTGGGTTACGATGCTGGTTTTGGCATGAACACATATGCCGATAATGTGGCATCATTTATCGTTGAAGAGTTTTATAAACGTAGTAATAAATAGTTGTTATGGTTGAGTTAGATAAGAAACAAGTTCGTGAAATAATTGCACGTCGCGCTGCCCTTGAACTTAAAGATGGATATGTTGTTAATTTGGGTATTGGAATACCTACTTTCGTGGCAAACTACCTACCCAAAGGTGTTACTGTAACACTTCAATCAGAAAATGGCTTGCTTGGCATGGGGGTAGCTCCAGCGGCAGGAGAAGAGGATGTAACACTCACAAATGCAGGTGGTGGATATGTTACTGCCGTTGAAGGTGCATCTACCTTTAATAGTGCTTACTCTTTCTTAATAATACGTGGAGGTCATGTTGATGTTACCATGCTTGGGGCTCTTCAGGTGGACGAGAAAGGAAATCTTGCCAATTGGATGATACCGGGAAAGAAAGTTCCGGGAATGGGCGGTGCTATGGACTTAATTGTTGGTGCTAAACGCGTAATACTTACCATGGAGCACACAGCAGGGGGGAAGCATAAGATTGTTAAAGATTGCACTCTACCCCTAACAGCTGCAGGGCAAGTTGATATGATTATAACCGAAATGGGAGTGATGAATATCACAAATAAAGGTATTGAGCTTATAGAGCTAAACCCGATGTTTACTATTGATGAAATAAAGGCATCAACGGGATGTGAGCTTATAGTTTCAGATAATTTAATAGATATGCAAAAATAGAAAAGATATGAAATGTTATGTTGTTGCGGCTAAACGTACCGCTATTGGAAAATTTTTAGGTAGTCTTTCATCGGTATCGGCTGTCGAGCTTGGAGCTACGGTGATAAGTAATATTATCAGTGAGAGCGGAATTAATCCCTCAATAATTGATGAAGTTATTGTTGGTAACGTTCTATCCGCTGGTCTTGGCCAAGGAGTTGCACGCCAAGCTGCTATAAAAGGGGGAGTGCCTAAAGAGGTGCCTGCCTATGGTGTTAACATGATATGTGGCAGCGGTATGAAGAGTATAATTAATGGTGTAGCATCCATTAAGTGTGGCACAGCAAATATTATTCTTGCTGGTGGCGTTGAGTCGATGTCAAATGCAGGTTTTATTTTACCTGGAGCAGTACGTGAGGGGTATAAAATGGGCGACTTATCGGCTAAAGACCATATGGTATACGATGGGCTAACAGATGCCTTCGAGGGGTATCATATGGGTATAACAGCTGAAAAAATAGCCGAGAAGTATGGTATAACACGCGAGGCACAAGATGCTTTTGCTGCAAAAAGTCAGCAACGTGCCATTGCCGCTGTGGATGGAGGTAAATTCATTAATGAGATAGTACCTGTTGAGTATAAGCAACGTAAAGAGACTATTATATTTGACACTGATGAGTTCCCTAATCGTGCCTCTTCAATAGAGAAACTTTCTACTCTGCGCCCTGCTTTCAAAAAGGATGGGACTGTAACAGCTGGTAATGCATCAGGTATCAATGATGGCGCGTCATTCATGCTTATTGCTTCTGAAGAGGCTGTCGAAAAATATAACTTAACTCCACTATGCGAGATTGTGGGTGTTGGACAAGGTGGTGTTGATCCTTCGATTATGGGTATGGGACCTGTTCCTGCAATAGAAAAAGCTCTATCATTAGCAGAGATAAACTTCACTGATATTGATATTATTGAGCTTAACGAAGCTTTTGCAGCACAATCATTAGGGGTAATAAGCGAGCTAAAGGCGAAATATGATGTTAACGACGAGTGGATAGAATCGCATACCAATGTTAACGGTGGTGCAATAGCATTAGGACACCCAATCGGAGCATCAGGAAATCGTATTACCGTGTCGTTGATACATGAGATGTTACGAAGTGGAGCAAACTACGGATTAGCATCGCTATGTATTGGTGGTGGCATGGGAACAGCTATAATTTTAAAGAAAATACAATAAATTAATACATTATAAATATGGATTTTAATCTATCTAAGAAGGAACAACTCTTTTTGCAGATGATAAGAGAGTTCGCAGAAAAAGAGGTTAAGCCGTTAGCGGCAGAAATAGACGAACAAGAGCGTTTTCCTATTGAAACAGTAGAGAAAATGGCGAAATTGGGTATCATGGGTATACCTATAGCACAAGAGTATGGTGGGGCAGGAGGCTCAAACCTTATGTATGCTATGGCAGTAGAGGAGCTTTCACGCGTATGTGGAACTACTGGTGTTATAGTATCTGCACACACTTCACTTTGTGCTGCACCTATTCAGTATTTCGGAACACCAGAGCAAAAAGAGAAGTATCTCCCAAGGTTAGCTTCGGGAGAAGCAATAGGGGCTTTTGGATTAACAGAACCTAATGCAGGAACTGACGCAGCAGGACAGCAAACTATTGCCGTTGAGGATGGTGAGCACTATATACTTAATGGGACGAAAATCTTTATTACGAATGCGGAGTATGCCTCTGTGTATGTGATAATTGCAATGACAGATAAGAGTCAAGGAACGCGAGGTATATCAGCTTTCATTGTTGAGAGCGACACTCCAGGTTTTTCAATAGGTAAAAAGGAGAAGAAATTAGGTATCCGCGGCTCAGCTACCTGTGAATTAATATTTGAAAATTGCCGTATCCCAAAGGAGAACCTATTGGGGAAAATAGGACAAGGTTTTAAGGTTGCCATGTGGACACTTGATGGTGGACGTATTGGTATTGCAGCCCAAGCGTTGGGTATAGCACAAGGTGCTCTTGACGAGACTGTTAAATACACAAAAGAGCGTAAGCAGTTTGGTAAGAGTATTTCGCAATTTCAAAATACACAATTCCAGCTTGCTGACCTTGATGTTAAGGTAGAGGCATCTCGATTATTGGTATATAAAGCAGCAACATTGGAGGATGAAAAGAAATCATATAGCCTTGCTGCTGCCCGTGCAAAACTTTATGCTGCAGAAACAGCTATGGAGGTAACAACAAAGGCAGTACAGTTCCATGGCGGCTATGGATATACAAGAGAGTACCCTATTGAGCGCATGATGCGTGATGCAAAGATAACGGAGATTTACGAGGGAACTTCGGAGGTGCAACGTATGGTAATAGCAGCTTCATTATTAAAATAAATAGAACAAAGATATGAAGATAATAGTTTGTATAAAACAGGTTCCAGACACAACAGAGATAAAACTGGACCCAAAAACGGGAACACTAATTCGTGAGGGTGTTCCAAGTATCATCAACCCCGACGATAAAGGAGGAATAGAGATAGCCCTACAACTTAAAGAGAAGTACGGCGCAACAGTAACAGCAATAACTATGGGTCCTGCACAGGCGGATAATGCCCTTCGTGAGGCTCTGGCTATGGGTGTAGATCGTGCTATATTATTAACAGATAGAAAATTTGCAGGAGCAGATACCCTTGCAACCTCTAACGCACTATCGGGTGCCATACGTAATATTGATTATGATATTATCATCACCGGTCGTCAAGCAATCGATGGAGATACGGCACAGGTTGGTCCTCAAATAGCAGAGATACTTGACTTACCACAGATAAGCTATGTTGAAAGTATTGAGCAGCCAAAAGAGGGCTCGTATGAGGTACGTAAATGGACAGAAGATGGCTATGAACTCCTTGAGGTTAATGGTAAGGTACTATTAACGGTTTTAGCGTCGGCATGTAAACCTCGATATATGAATGTAAGAGGCATCGTTGAGGCCTACGACAGAGAGGTAGAGATATGGGGATTTGATAATATAACTGTTGATGAAACAACATTAGGACTTAAAGGCTCACCTACTCGCGTTCATAAGTCGTTCACTAAAGGTGTTAAACCATCGGGCGTTATGCACGAAGTGGAGCCAGCGGAGGCAGTAGAGATAATTATTGATAAACTAAAAGAGAAATTTGTAATATAGTATCGTTATGGATAAATCACAATATAAAGATATTTATATCTTTGCCGAGCAGAGAGAAGGAATAATACAAAGTGTTGCTTACGAGCTTACGAGTAAAGCGCGCGAACTTGCGGATATTTTAGGAGATAAGGTAGTTGCTGTTTTATTGGGTAGTGATATTACTGCAAAAGCACAGGAGTTAATAGCTTATGGTGCCGATAAAGTTATTGTTATGGATGCCCCTGAGTTAAAAGATTATATAACAGAGCCATACAAACAGGCAATGGCATACATATCAAAGAAATATATGCCAGATATTATGCTTTTTGGAGCAACAACAATAGGTAGGGATCTCGCGCCGCGTCTTTCGGCACATATAACAACTGGTTTAACGGCCGACTGTACATCATTAGAAATATCTGAAGATAGAAACCTTATGATGACACGTCCTGCTTTTGGTGGAAATTTAATGGCAACTATTGTTTGTAAAGAGCATAGACCACAAATGTCAACCGTGCGCCCTGGTGTGATGCGTAAAGGCACTCCAAATGCGGATGCTATTGGAGAAATTATCAACGAAAGCATAGATTTTGACCACTCTCGTTTTACTGTGAAGTTAGTAAAAAAGGTGAAAGAGGAGCGTAAGGGTATCGATATAACAGAAGCGAAAGTTCTTATATCTGCGGGTAGAGGAGCTGGAAGTAAGGGTGGCATAGCTGCAGTTAATGCCCTTGCAGAGACTCTAAATGCTGAAGTATCGGCATCTCGTGCATTGGTAGATGCTGGAATTATATCTCATGCTAAACAGGTTGGACAAACTGGGAAAACGGTGCGACCAGACCTATATTTCGCATGTGGGATATCGGGCGCTATTCAACATCTTGCCGGCATGGAGGAGTCTGATTGTATTATTGCTATAAATAAGGACAAATTTGCCCCTATTTTCAATGTATCAGACTTAGGTATAGTTGCTGATGCTCAAAAGGTATTAGAGCTATTATCTGCGCGATTAAAGGATGAATTAAAGCATTAATCCAAAAAAACTAATAAATAGTCGACCCTTAAAAAAGGTTGACTGAACTGATAATCACAGATTTAGCTTTTGGGGTGATTTTTGTTTTATACCAGCTTTTTCAGTTTTATAGCTAAAGGCTGGCGAAGATTTTTGGTTTTGGCTGGCGCTTTTGGTCTCTATCTCACTTCGGAGTAAACCCGCTACACTAAAGCGAGATAAAACCCAAATGCACTCAGCCAAAACCAAAAATCTTCGCCAGCCTTTTTTAAGGGTCGACTAAATATAATGCGCAATAAGGAGAATAGACGCTCTTTATTGCGCATTATAAATTAAAGTAGTATCTTTGTGGCATAAAACTACTAACCAATAAAAAACTTGAATTTAGTGAAGAGAGGAGCCTATATGGCTCTACTGTTTTGTATGGCTGCCTTTTCTTGTGGTAAGGATGATGTACCAAATGAAAACATATATGACTATACATGCAGTGGATATATCCAGAAGGGATTTTATGCTAAAGGTTCAACAATTAAGGGAACACCATTGAATGAGGACTTAGGTGTTTCAGGCGACGAGATAGTATCATATACGACTGACGATTTAGGAAAATATGATATAAATGGGGATATTTCAGGAAGTTATATCTCCTTAAGTGCTATTGGCTACTATTATAATGAAACCACATCTACTACTTCAACAGGCTCTTTAGAGCTAAAAGCACTGATGCCCGTTAGAAATCTACATGTTAATATTAATATCCTCACCACCATATCATACGAGAGGATTTTCTACTTAATGAATAGTGGCATAAGTTATAACGATGCTATCAAGCGTGCAGAGACAGAAATATTATCAATTTTCAACATAAGCGACAAGGTTGGTAATTTCACCTCTATGGATATATCTAAGGGTAGCAACAGTGATGCAGTACTTCTTGCCATATCGTGTATACTACATCAAGGGCGCAATGCGAAAGAGCTTAAAGATTTAATAAATCGAATATCTCACGACCTATCCACAGACGGATTAATAAATAGTGAATTACGAGATGAAATATTTAAAAACGAGACAGATATATTCAGTACGGATATAATAAATGGTTTAACTAAATTTTATAGTGATAGAGGTATAAGCAACTATGCAATACCTCCATTCCAAAATTACATCAGCAAGAATCAAAGAGTGTATATTTTAGCCAA
>CAYIZU010000074.1:0-9014 GCA_964367795.1 uncultured Rikenellaceae bacterium
TATAATAATTATATATGGGTGAAATAATTATGATAATTTTATGCTTCGTTTCATAATTTTTTTATTTATAAAGCCTCGGCAACCAACTCCGATATATCTTTTACCTTAACACCTTTTTTATTACCTAAAAAGGCACTTTTGCACTTTGGGCATGAGGTGATAAGCGTGCTGCAATCAACCTCCTCAACTGTTGCATTCATTATACGCTCCTTATCAGGATGCAGAAGCTTATTATTTGCTAAAGAGTGACCACAGCAGAGCGCATCGTTACCGTTACTCTTCATCTCCTTGAGTGTAGCAACGGCACGTATTACATTACGTGGTTCTTTATATATGTTAAGTCCGCGTCCCAATTCACAAGGGTCGTGATAGGTGACAACTCTATCTTTAAAGTTGAAATTTTTTAAATTACCACTCGCTATCTTTGCAGCTATATACTGTGAATGGTGAAGGACCTCAATACCTGCTTTTTGCAACTCATAGTCCTCTTTAAAGCTTCTCAAACATATAGGGCAAGATGTTACCAGTTGCGTGATACCTGATTTAATAAACATATCTCTATTGAAATCAACCATACGAGATGCTGCTTCCACTTCACCTGTGAGTTTTAACGGTCTGCCGCAACAAACACCGCCATTCTTATCTGCAAACCATATATCTTCCCCTGCCGATACGAATATTTTTTGCATTGACTTAATTGTAGCAGGTGATAGCTGCGTCATACAGCCTGCAAAATAACCAACCTTACTGTTATTATTTATCTCCGTTTTTCTAAGGTATCCATATCGCTTGTCTGTAATATCACCACCCCTCAATTTATGACGTGATGATAGCCTTAAAGTATCTATATCAATATTTACAGGGCATTTTCGCTGGCATCGCCCACACATAAGACAGTTGTCTGATGCCTCAACATTCTTCAGCCCGGAACGACGTTTGCGAAGAAAATATATAGCTTGTATCTTGTTATTTTTTAAATCTTTTTGCATCTGGCATGTATCAATACACATACCGCATCGAGAGCAAGCTTGAATTTGAAAATTATCCATTTTGCTCGCCTTATAAGATGGTTTCACGCCCCATTTACGAAGAAAAATATGGGGTATTTCGGTGAAGATATGCATGTAGCGAGAGAATGGTAAAGCGATAAAAAACACTGCAAGTGATAAAGAGTATGCCCACCATGCCGGTAGTTCTAATTTTGGGAGGAATGATAGTTGTGAAAGCCACTCTCCAACGGCCCCTGTTGCAAAGCCCCCCGAACCATAAACACCGCTCGTAACACTTTCAGCAATAAACCTTAAAGGAAAAATAAACCATAAAGCAGATAGCGCAAGCCTATCGCCAAGAGTGTGTCTGCTACTCTTTCGCATCCCCATAACCTTACCAATTAGCCTCTTTGACAGTGCAAGGAGTACTCCAAAAAGTACTATCAATAATAAGGTATCCATTATATTTGCAAAGAGCATCTCTCCCTCTGTTGCAGGTGTTGGATGAAAGAATTTGAAAAATATATGCACATACATAGGTGTCCCACCACCAAGAACATTATACACCTCTAAACTCCCTACTACAATCAATAAAAACCATCCAAATGCAAGTGAAGCATGCATAAAACCCAATAGGAAATTGTGTCGAAATATTGAGACATGGAGTAGCGACTCCTTGAATATCTCCCATATGGCAGATATTGACCTAAGACTAAAAACAGAACCTTTTATCGCTTGTTTATTATCCGCAGAAAGAGAAAAAGCCCAACTGACATATTTATATACTATCACTCCAAAAAGAGTGATAACACCTAAAACAAAAGGCAAAACAAAATGTGAGTAATACATATCTGTAATAAAGTATAGTTAAAACAATTTTTTAATTCCTTGTACAATTTTACGAGTGTTTATACCTCGTGGGCATATCATCTGACAACGGCCACATAGCATGCACTTCTCCGCCTCCTCTCGTGCACCATTATACTCGCCGCGTCTAATGAGTGTGTGAAGTTTACGAAAGTTGAAATTGATGTGTTCGGCAGCAGTACATCCGCCACTACAACCACCGCAACCTATGCATGCTCGTAGTACCTCGTCTTCGGTGAAGAGTTTAACCGAGAGACGAAAATCCCCTTTGTCTAAATCTATGACACGTGAAGTGGAGCTTTTAAATCCAAAATCTATCATGAGTTAACTCTTTTTTAATTGTCGTTTAATATTATATACAGCCATTGTGGCCTGATTCATACTTTCAGAGACATTTTTAGGAGACTCAACACATCCTGCATAAAATATATTGTTGGCATCCAGCGAGCGAGTAGTACCACCAAAAGCATCATGCCCTTTAAAGAAACCATTATCTCTTAATGTAGCACCTATTTGCTTAGAAAATAGCGAATTACTCTCGGCAGAACACATACCAACAAGTAGAACCACCATATCAACAGTTATTGTTAAAGGGCGTGCTATGAGCGTATCTTCAGCCTTTAAGCGTAGGCCTCCATCTATTGTTTCTGCTATCTCGCTAACCTTTCCGCGGATGAAACGAACTTGATGTTTCTCTTGCGCAACCTTATACATCTCTTCGTAGCCTATACCAAACATGCGTATATCCATATAGTAATTAAATACACGTGCCCCCTTTATCATGTTTGTAAGTTCAATAGCTTGTTTAACACCCGTCACGCAGCATACTCGTGAGCAGTGTTCGTTGCCCACTTGGCTATCACGAGAGCCAACGCAGTGTATGAATGCAATAGATTGTGGTTTCTTGCCATTTTTGCAACGAACCTCACCTTTTTTCATCATATCTTCTAACTCGTACGACGATATAACATTGTCATACACGCCATAGCCATACTCCTGCTTTAGTGTTGCATCGAAAAGGGTATACCCATTGGCAAGTAATATAGCTCCTGCCTCAACTATTCCTACTACACTATTCTTTCTCTCATCTAAAATTCATAAGTTACTTGCGACAGCTCTTTATCTATTTTGGTAACCTCCGTTTCAAGAGCAACATTAATCAAATCTCCATCGGATTCGTTTATTTTACCCAAAAGCTCATCTATAATCTCTACCGCAGGGGTGAAAGTTGGGAAAAGAGTACTTTTATGTGCCACTTTACCACCTAAAACATTATCTTTCTCGAAAATTATCGATGATAATCCATTCTCTGCTGCGGTTATGGCTGCTTGCATACCTGCAACGCCTCCACCTACAATAACAATATCGTATCTATTCATTTTAATTACTTATTATCTGGTCGTCCAATATATTTACCGTTTACTCCTAAATATTTCTCCATAGGGTCATACTCTATACCTATTTTATCAAGTAGCGGCTCCACATCACCCTCGTGCATTTGCAATCCTAACTCCCATGGCTTATAGCCCATAACCAAACCAGCCATCTCCTCGTAGGTTAGTACTGGTATTTTTTCTGAATTCCTACTGCCATAGGTTTTACCCTCCATCTGCTCAATAGTATATTGCCACTTATCAAGGAACATAGCACATCCCGGGCAGTTTGCAACAATAAAATCAGGCTTGTATGGTGCCATCGATTCTAATTTTCGTTTCGAATTTGCCACGGAGTAACCACGATTTGCCTTAATAAGATAGTTTCGGAATCCAAAGCCACAGCAGTGCCTGCGCTCTGGATAGTCGATAACCTCACCGCCCCATGCTTCAATCATGCCGGCTAATACATAAGGAAATTCAGCTCCACCTATCCCTTTAGTGGGGAATACTTTAGCATAGTGGCATCCAATGTGCTCCACAACACGCAGAGGTTTACCCGTCGCCTTATTTATCAATTTATATTGACCAATGGCTGCTATCTCTTCTCGAAATTTAAATATTATATCAGATGTATGAACAACATTCTTTGGCTTGATAAATGTGCGACCCGTTGACTCTAATAATAGACGTCGTATCTCCTCCTCTTTTTCGGGAAAATGATGCCATGTTTCAAGTACCTCTTGATAGAGTCCAAATGATGTTATGCAAGACGCAACAAGATTTTCATATCCAGCCTCGGTCATCATAGCAAACTGGCGAGCAACCATTGTCATAGTTGTCTCCATAGGCACTATATCGCTATGATATGCTATTCCTGAACATGATGTGTGGTTAGGGTCGTCAAATATCTTTTTACCTAATTTATTACCTATGAGGTCTAAAAATAGTGCCTCTGATGCAGGAAAGAAATTTTGTCTTATGCAACTACGTGCATAGTAGTAGTTATCCTCTGCTATATCTTTCTGATAGTTTTTCCAATTCATACCGTTAACCATTATATATATAACTTATGTATTCATCATTAGCTCCATCATATCCCAACTCCTTAGCTTTCTCATCGCTATACCTCTCTATATCATCATAGAACTTTGTTGCTCCAGTAACTTCAAATATACTCTTTACCTCCTCAAGGGTCTTTGAATCAATAGCCCTTAATGCCCCGGCCCCCTCTTTACGGTAGTTTGGGGCAAATTTTGGGAAGAAATCGTAGTGGTTATTGTGCATCCATCGCCACACCTCTCCCTGCTCTAAGTGCATATCGGGCTTTACAGCCTCAGGGATAATGCAATAGCCTAAATGTAGAATATTGTAACCTATGGTTCGTTTTATAGCGAGCTGCTGTCGTCCCTTTTCCGACGAAGTAAAGAAGCCTAACTGCTGCGACAGTGCTCGGAGTGCTTGTATAATATATCCCGCGGTATTAATTCGAGGGCATCTCGGACGACACGACATACATTGTCCACAAAACCATATTGTTTCGCTTTTTAGTAGTTCTTCTATTTCGTCGTCGTTACCATTTTGCACTATCATGGCAATGTGGCGGGGGTCATATTCATAATATTGCGCAGCAGGACATACGGCAGTACAAACGCCACAACTCATACATGAGTTAAGCCCTTCAACCATTCGCAAATCTTTTTTTAGTAGTTCAATATATTTTCCCATAAATTGTAATATTAAGCCATTCTTTTCACGATACAAAGATATTGCAAAAATTGTTAATATTTAGGTGGTGTAAAAGTGTAAAAAAGATGGGTTTAAATACTTATTTAGGTAATTGATAAAAAAATCTATTGTGATTATATAGATTAAAAAAAAAATATTACCTTTGTACCCGTAAAGGTGACGTTCGGAATTTTAATTGTTCGGTGGGTTCTAAAAATTGCTTTTGGGCAATTTGATTTTATTGATTAGGCTATTTTTATTTTAATTTATTGGCTTTTGGTGGTTCTAAATGCGATAAATTAAGGCAAAAATAGGCAAGCAAGAAAATATTAAGTGACTAAAATGAATTTTTAGAACCCACCTATATATAGTTCAGAAAATCAAGTATTTATTTATAAAACAGATTAAAAATGGCAAACGAGAAAAAAATGATTACCTGCGATGGTAACTATGCGGCAGCTCATGTGGCGTATATGTTCAGCGAGGTATCAGCTATTTATCCAATTACTCCGTCTTCAACAATGGCGGAATTGGTTGATGAGTGGAGTGCTAATGAGAGAAGAAATCTCTTTGGTCAGACTGTAAAAGTTGTTGAGATGCAGTCAGAGGCAGGTGCTGCAGGTGCGGTACATGGTTCACTTCAAAGTGGTGTTTTAACAACAACGTTTACAGCGTCTCAAGGATTACTTTTGATGGTTCCTAATATGTACAAAATTGCAGGAGAACTTCTTCCGGCTGTATTCCATGTTAGTGCACGTGCTTTAGCGTCGCATGCTCTATCAATATTTGGTGATCATCAAGATGTTATGGCAACACGTCAAACAGGTTTCGCTATGATGGCTTCGAACTCTGTTCAAGAGGTTATGGATTTAGCAGCCGTAGCACACCTTGTGGCTCTTAAGTCGCGTGTTCCTTTCCTTCATTTCTTTGATGGTTTCCGCACGAGTCACGAATTACAAAAAATTGAGGTTTTAGAGAACGAAGATTTAGCACACCTATTAGATAAAGAGTCGTTGGATGCGTTCCGTAATCGTGCACTTAATCCAGAGCACCCTGTTACACGTGGTACAGCTCAGAACCCAGATATATATTTCCAAGCTCGTGAGGCTTGTAATCCTTTCTATGATGCAGTGCCAGATATGGTTGAGGAGTGCATGAATGAGGTGGCTAAAGTAACAGGTCGTAACTATGCGCCATTCCAATACTATGGAGCGCCAGATGCTGATCGTGTTATTATAGCTATGGGTTCGGTTAACGATACAATACAAGAGACTATTGATTATCTTAATGCCAAAGGTGAAAAGGTTGGTTTAGTGATTGTTCACCTATATCGCCCATTCTCGGCTAAGCACTTCCTACGTGTTATGCCAGAAACTGTTAAGCGTATAGCTGTTCTTGATCGTACTAAAGAGCCAGGGGCTAATGGAGAGCCATTATACCTTGACGTAAGAGATGTATATTATGGTACTGCCAATGCTCCTATGGTAATAGGTGGTCGTTACGGTTTATCTTCTAAAGATACTACACCTGCACAGATTATATCAGTTTACAACAACCTTGCAAGTGACGAGCCTAAGAATGGTTTCACTATTGGTATAGTAGACGATGTAACAAACCTATCACTTCCTATGCTTGATGAGGTGAGCATGAACCCTGATGGTGTTTATGAGGCTCGTTTCATTGGTCTTGGTTCAGATGGTACTGTGGGTGCTAATAAGAACTCAATCAAGATTATCGGTGATACAACAGACAAATATGTACAGGCTTATTTCTCTTATGACTCGAAGAAATCAGGTGGTTATACATCATCACATCTTCGTTTCGGTGATAGCCCTATACGTTCACCATATCTTGTTACAACGCCTAATTTTATAGCATGTCATGTACCTGCTTATCTTGGTAAGTATGATTTATTAAAAGGTCTACGTAAAGGAGGTACTTTCCTTCTTAACTCACTGTGGGATGTTGAATCTACAAAAGAGCACCTTCCAGCTGATATGAAGAGGTATATGGCTCAAAATGATATCCAATTCTATATCATCAACGCTACTAAGTTAGCTGCGGAGATAGGTCTTGGTAGTCGCACAAATACCATTATGCAGAGTGCATTCTTCAAGGTTAGTGAGGTTATTCCTTATGGCGAGGCTGTTGATCAGATGAAGAAAGCGATTTATAAGTCTTATGGTAATAAAGGAGAAGATATTGTTAATAAGAACTACTCGGCAGTTGATGCTGGTGCAGATGTTATTAAGGTTGAAATTCCTGCTGAATGGGCAAATATCGCGGATGATGTTAAGCCTGTTGTTGATGTTCCAGCATTTATTTCAGAGGTTGTCGAGCCGGTTAATGCTCTTAAAGGAGATGACTTAAAGGTTAGTGCTTTCGTTGGTCGCGAGGATGGTACTTGGGATCCAGGAACAACACAGTATGAAAAACGTGGTATAGCGGTAACAGTACCAGAGTGGATAGCTGATAACTGTATTCAGTGTAACCAGTGTTCGTATATCTGTCCTCATGCTGCTATCCGTCCTTATCTATTAACTGATGAGCAAGCTGCAAACGCTCCAGAGGGAACAACATTCGCTCAAGGTAAAGCAAATGTTAAGGAGTATAAGTATAGAATGCAAGTGAGTCCACTTGACTGTACAGGTTGTGGTAACTGTTCTAATATATGTCCTGCTAAAGAGAAGGCACTTGTGCAAAAACCACTTGAGTCGCAAATGGGCGAAACAGCTGCATGGGATTATATGCATAACGTTGTTGGCTACAAAGATATAGAGAAAGAGAAGAGTTTCAAAAATAGTCAGTTTGCACAACCTTTATTTGAGTTCTCGGGTGCTTGTGCTGGTTGTGGTGAAACACCTTATATCAAGACTATCACACAGCTATATGGCGACAGAATGATGGTTGCTAATGCAACAGGTTGTTCATCTATATATGGAGGTTCTGCTCCTACATCTTCTTACTGTACAGATCATAAAGGACACGGTCCTGCTTGGGCTAACTCACTATTTGAGGATAATGCTGAGTTTGGTTATGGTATGAAGATAGGTATTAATGCTATGCGTGACCGTATCAAGAGCACAATGGAAGAGGCTATTGAGAAATGCACATGTTGTGATGATAATCTTAAATCGCTATTCAATCGTTGGATTGAGACTATGAATGATGCAAATCTTAATGTTGAGGTTTCTAATGAGCTACTTCCTCTTGTTGAGGCTTGTGATTGTTCTTACTGCAAGACAATCCTTGATCTTAAGCAATATCTTATCAAGAAGTCAGTTTGGATATTCGGTGGTGACGGTTGGGCTTACGACATAGGCTACGGTGGTTTAGATCACGTTATGGCGTCTGGTGAGGATGTTAATGTGCTTGTAATGGACACCGAGATATACTCAAACACTGGTGGTCAGTCGTCTAAATCAACTCCAGTTGGAGCTGTGGCTAAGTTTGCAACATCTGGTAAGCGTATACGCAAGAAGGATTTAGGAGTTATGATGATGAGTTATGGATATGTATATGTTGCTCAAGTGGCAGTAGGTGCAAACCATAATCAATTCTTCAAAGCTCTTAAGGAGGCTGAAGCTTTCAACGGACCATCTATTATAATTGCTTACTCTCCATGTATCAACCATGGTATCAAGGGAGGTATGGGAGCATCTCAACAACGTGAGAAGAAAGCTGTTGATTGTGGATACTGGCAACTATGGAGATATAATCCAGATTTAATTGATGCAGGTCAAAATCCATTTACTTTAGATTCTGCGGAGCCTAAGTGGGAGAATTTCCAGCAATTTATTAACGAGGAGGTACGTTACACATCTCTTAAGAAGACTTTCCCTGCTGAAGCAGATGAGTTATTTGCTGCATCGGAAGATAACGCGAAGTGGAGATATAAAACTTACAAGCGTTATTCAGAAATGAACTATAACGACTAATAATACAATGAAAGGGACTGTCTAACAAGTTTAGTCAGTCTCTTTTTTCCTTGCAATAAACCATCATAGGGGAATTCGCAAAACTATATTAGAACTGTAATTCAATTAGTTACAACCTG
>CAYIZU010000075.1:0-3865 GCA_964367795.1 uncultured Rikenellaceae bacterium
TCAGGAAGTACTGGTAAGCGAGCAAAGGGGGCAAGCAAGACATCACAGAATGATTTGTTGTAATCGACGTACTATGATTTATTAATGTAGGAGACACATCCATCATTCATATGCGGTGAAGAGTTTAGCATTGTTTAGCATGGACACCATGTAGAAAGTGTTACACGCAAGCGCAAGTTATTGTCTTTAAACGATGGAAAACGTTAAATATGTGCGGGTGGAATAAAAACGTTACCATATGGACATCCTGACATTTCTATATGAAAACGTTGGAAATGTTTTAGTAAATTCTTTGTTTGACATGAGATATGTTATTTTTCATTTCATAATTTAATTTCAAACATATCAACAAAATGAACTCAACTAATATCACTACACCGATAAAGATGAAGTCCATCCAAACACCTCCGAAAGCACCGGTGAAGCGTATAGTCAAGCGCCCGCGTATCACCGAAGAACCGAGTGCTGAGAAGATTTCGATTGTGATATCATCCGAGGATGAGCTACCTGAAGTGAAGATTGAACCGCAATCAGTCTTACGCTCAAGCAAAGTCATATCGCTCTCGTAACAACCGCCACCACGCATTGAGAAACAGCCTTTCCGTGTTCCTTCCGAGAGTGAGATACGTGAGGCTTTCCAGAGCGAGGATACCATTGAATATGAGTATAATTCGGTGTCGATGATGACTCGGTCCTTCGATATAAAATCGCTGCGTCCGCTACCGAATGGTAATTATTTTTTCTACAAGATTTATGATAAGGCAACGCGCACCGGAACATTTAAAGTGCTTACTATGCTGACCGGAGAAGAATATTGGTCGGATGTGCGTGTGAACAATTTCCTAGAGAAGAATAATTGTCCACCAAATAAAAACGTTTTATCGTTAACAAAACTGAACAAGGGCTCCATCGCACTCGCATGGGTTTATCTCGATCTTGATAATCTACGTAATCAGGATTGAACAGGTGTAAAACGAATGGTGAGTGTGATGGAGCCATTTGGCTGCATCAGCAGTGGATATGCATTACCATCTTTATCATACCAATCTATCATAAAGTTTAAGTTGCGGGTTGCTAAAGAATGGCGATCTAATAGAAAATCATGTTGACCACCTGTCGAGTATTAAGTAAGGTGTTTCTAAAAAACTTCAATAGGTGTAACAGGGTAAGACCATATTACAGGGAAAGTCTATAGTACCGAAGATTAATTCTGCTTCTCTTTAGTTAATGCGAATGCTGCGTCGAGCTAATTTTAAGTACGAGTATTCAGGTAGCTACCTTTGAATGGCAAAGTAGACGATGATATGACTAAACGACGAGGTGCTCTAGGTATCGACAACAGAGGTACGCCATACTATTGCGGTTGCGCGGGCATTGCTGTGTAATCAGTATTACGCAACTCATCAGGCCAGAATATATATAGTTTATCTAGAGGTATGTCGCGAAGCGCAAAAATATCTGCAAAAATATCGCTACGCGTACCGGGAGGGAATCTTCGCCACTATTTGGATGGTTATACTTCATAAAAATCTTCTGTGCATACAGTTAACCCGGTACCATTTATAAAGTTAAACCCATTTAGACTAGTGTACTATATGTACATTGTCTGTCCATCAGGTGTTATCGCAAAGTAAAATCCATCTACTAGCGGGCTGTTTAGTGCTACTATCATCTCGTTTTATGATTTATGAAATTCAGCATTACGGTTATCTACTAATTAATAAGATACAAAGCCCTCCTTTCGAAGGAATTTGTGCGGTATAGCCTTAAAAGCGTCTTCATTCATAGTGACAGGTAACGCTGAAAAAGCGTAGAAAACATTGCTTGCTTTTCGTGTTTTCAGAATTTCTTATCGCAAAAAATCGGCATATGGCGCATATGGATCGGGCTCAAGGAAATATTGCCAGAAGCTCATAATAAGAGCGTTCGATCCGTAACGGTATGCAACATACGGTACATCATCACCCGCTGCAGCAGGCTGTCGTACTTTGTATATGCGATCAGGTAAATTCAGATCTGCATCGACTGATTCAACTGTAGCACTTTATGTTATATCCTCTTTGAATAGTTCGTTTGGGAGACTGATGTTTATTTCAGCTCGCGATCCTTTACCCTCATCGGTTTCGCGATTTTAATTAAAACGAAAATTGTATACGAAAGAATCGCTCATTTTATTTTATTTGCAATAAATAAAATAGGAGTGATTGATCGTGTGTAGAGAAAAACGATGAACGCATTTGAAGAAGCAACGTATGGAGGATGGAGCGCTCGGGCGAAAAAGCCGAAGAAGCCGATCGATCGCGCGCTTTACTAAAAAGGTATTGCAGTCTCGGCAAAGTCTAAAGAGCAGCGTGAGATGGCAAAAGAAGCATATCGCAAAACACTAAAAGGTATGAGTGATGCAAAGAAAGCAAAATTCTATCGCATTTATAAATCGCTTAAGCCTATGTATAAATCAACCAAAAAACTACGTTCTAAACATTTCCCATCTGGAGGATTTGAAAAGAAATATGATGCATCTGTACGCAAGAAGAAAAAGGGTGCGAAGGGTGGGAAGAAGCGCGGGAAGAAACGCTCAAAGTCTTTTTTCTGAGTGAGGAGGATGATGATGCCTCCGAAACAGAATAGATGCCCGCAAAGAAATCTAAAACATCATCATCAGCAGCTCCTGCAAAGAAACCTGCATAGACTGGTAATCTCTATTTGGATTATGTACGAGCTAATGCACCACCTGCTACTGCGTAAAGCGGACCTGCTGCACCGGTAGCACCGCGGACAGTAGCGACAAAGTTAACCGAAAAACAGGCGGCAATGTTGAACTCTGCTGCTGCACCACCACCACCAACCGCTTTATCCAATAAAGATCGGTTAGCACAACAAATGGGGGGTAGGGTAATCAATTAACCTCGCAGTCCGATGGTTGCTCCATCTATCGCTGCAGCTGATTCGTCTACACAAACAGCATTAGGACACATGAAGACCTACAGAGTAGCATCCGATAAACTTACCCGAATTTTACCGCGGAGGAGTCTTCGTGCATTGTCGCTTAGTAATTTAGGTTCATTAGATCGACGAACGATATCAGAATAGTTAGCGAATGGTGGAGATGGGCTAAATATCAACCAACTGCGCGAATTGGAAAGTAAATACAGTGTAGCTATAAACGATCCCAGTCTCGGCGGGTTAAGAGAAGAAGAAATCGCTACTTACGCTAATTTGCCGGGCAACTCCTTTGCAGAAGTAAAGATCGAGAGTGATATACGATATGATAACCCGCTGAATCAAAAAATATACAATATGGTAAAGCTAAGAGATGGGATGACACAGGATCAAGCGTACACTCACACGTCAAAGCTATCATAGGAGATAAAGAAAGCTGCGGGCGGCCAGCCAACCGATAAAGAAGTAGAAGAGTATGTAGAAACTTATTTTAGAGCCCGGGGCACATGAGCAGGGATGAGCCTCAGGGGGGTTTAACACCTGCCAGTCCTACAACGATCACTGCCCCCGACAGCGATGATATCGAGGCGCCTACTGTTTTACAACCTGCTTATGATAATTCTAGAATATTAAAAGAAACTCAAGCCGAATTGCATCAAGCGCTGGCTACTCTTGAAGAATACAAAAATAATAACATAACACAATAAAATCAAATAACGGAATTAAGAACAACACTTACTCAACGGGAACAAGAGGCGCAGATACTGTTAGCGCAATAACAGCAAAGATTATTACTTGTAGAAAATGCATGTAAGAATGTTATTGCCGATAGCGAATCTAACAAAGACGAAGCTAATTCCGTAATCCAGAAAATACAAAACTTGTTCAGTCTACTTTATGGGCAGCAGGTTCAGTTCACCAGCCA
>CAYIZU010000075.1:3875-4189 GCA_964367795.1 uncultured Rikenellaceae bacterium
ATGCACTCTAGAATGATATTATCTAGAAACTAAATACATTGGTACAAGAACGTAGAGTAACTACATCTGCATTCTCTGTTATCATACAGAATATGCAGATTGTTGCAAATTGGTTACACATGTATGGAGCACCTAAAGACTGGCCATAGCCGTTTGCGTTCATCCAGGGTCTTCCAGAGATAATGCGAGAAGGTGATGCTACCATTCAGAAACTTTACGCTGATTAAAACGCATAGATAGAACAAATCGCTGAATTACAACGTACAATAAACGCACAACAGGTAGCAGCACCGATACAAGAAGAACCGGTGATA
>CAYIZU010000075.1:4289-8957 GCA_964367795.1 uncultured Rikenellaceae bacterium
GCATTACCACCACCAGCACAAGAAGAACAGGCGATAGCATTACCACCACCAGCACAAGAAGAACAGGCGATAGCATTACCACCACCAGCACCACAGATTGAACAAGCTTTATAGGCGGTAAGCACCATAGCAGAAGCAGCAATGATAGTGCATGGTGATGCTACACCCGCTAAAAACCTCGCGCAAGCAGCAAATGCTACGATTGCAGATGTGATGGAGTCGGTAAAAACTGGTAAAACAGAGTTGTAACTAGACCCATCCATCAAGCTACCGCAACCAGATCAAATAGCGATGGATTAGAGGTAGAATTAAGTTGAAAGAACTCGTAAAGGCGCTTACACGCTTGCGTCTGCAGAGGACATATGGGAGAAACAACGTAAACGTACTGAAACAGATCGTAGCAGGAGGCGCTAGAAATAGCTTGCAGTAGCTCGCCATTCAGCAGCTAATACGATGGTTGTAGATGAACCATTACCGGTGCGGGTGGAACAAGCTAGTGGTCAGATATCCTCGATGGTGCTCCTGGTAAATTCTGAACGAGAGCGCAATGATGCAGCGACGGTTGCAAAACTCATCGATGATACGATACGAAGTGATTATAGAGGGTAATCAGTAGAGGTGGCAGCCGTCGGTAGAGGAAGTCACGAGGTAAGGGTAGTCGATGAACAGAGAAATACCAGACCGCACGTAACAGATAGAGATTTTAGGCAATTTTTAACGACTGCTACTTTACATTTTACGGATGATGCAGCTATAATATTTTGGAATACATAAAAGGAACAGATACTCCGCGAAATCAATTAATACGCGCAGGCGGTCGTACAACAATCTTTATATGTATGGGGGATAAACCAAGTATTATAAATGAACCAGAAAAAACGTTTTCCTGATGCCATATTTAATAATATAGCAACCTCTAAAATATTCTCTACTACGCAACAAAACGGTATGATCCCCATTTTCAGAGCCCCACCCGGAATAATCAAATAAATCTAAACTAAATTATTCAACAGCAAAACTGATCACCCTGATCATCCAAATATATTCGGAAATACGCAAATATAAGTCAAACCAGCAACAACAAGCGAGTACATGATACTATTCAATAAATACAGACCTGATTTGCCTGATATTCTCATCACACTACTCGCGTCTTACTTCCAATTTTTCCTGCATGGTACAGAATCATCCCAACTATATAAATCTGCTCTGTTAATAGCAGGTCTGGGTGGAATATCGTTCGGGGATAGCGAAGTCATGGAAAACTTTAAATAAGACACAGATGCGCTCGCACTCAATCTACATCTTCTCTTGATGTATAGTCCAAATCCCTAAGTATTTACACTTATCCCACAAGGGGTGAACATCAACCGTATGTATCAAGAGTTTCTCGACTTCAGACCGGTCGAACGCTATGAATGGGCGAATGATCCTTTAACTCATCGTACTGCTAATGATTTGATAGGGTAAACAAGCCCGCAATAAGCAGCAGAATTGACACGCCCACCACTACTTTTCGCAATAACTGATTACTACTATAAAGCACGCAAAGACGAAGCGATGGATTTTATAACTTTTAGATATGGTGTGAAACCGGAAGAGCAAGATTTCAAACAGTTTCACAAGATAATGCTAGACTTCGATTCGAACCCTGATACTCAAATGCTCATAGCGAGTATAAGACCAACCACAAGTATCGGAAGACAATTTTCGAGGCACCTCCACGAAACCCTCACAGATATAAAGTTCGCTGGAGAGGATACCTGGGTGATAGACCGTTGTTAAGTAATCATGATGTGTGTTTACGCACTTCTTTTGAAGGGAGCACATAAAATCTCCGATAGAAAAACCAGAACTGTGTACGCTCTACCCACATCCGGTGGTGATGTCACCATCTAAGGATAATACTTTTAAATTTCTCTGGCGAGGTTCATGTTCACTCTCACACGTGAAGAGTTTATTTACACAGCTGTACGCCTGATTTGCATGGTCTCATAGAAAGCAGGTCGAGATCCTGTGATGGAAGTAAGCTACCCCTCATATGTATACTACATGATGTATAAGTTTTCATTACCGTGACTTTTTACATAGTACAATGCGAAAATCAGTTATGAAATAATTTGGGTATGTAGCATGAAACAAGCATGTCCTCTCATCTTCATCACATTGTGCAAATTATTTTTATTAATTCTCTACACCAAACTTGTGAAGCAATAGTTTTACTTGTTTGTCCGGTGTAGCAAATGGAAATAGACATATATACATACAGTTCTCTATTGATGATTTTGTATGTATGTACTCATTCACCACATGATTTGTAATCAGTATATCTATATCCGCACCACCACCCGTATGATCTCTACCATTTAACAAAATCTCTTTCATAATCGCCAGACATTTCTTTCCAACACCATCTCTCGGATAAGCATCGATATCATCAAATATACATATCGACCCTGCGCCACCACCGCGGAGTTTTTCAAGAGTAATCTCTTCCATCGCTGCAGGTATCATTTTAATTCTTTGTAGGTCTTCAATCCCTTCCAAGGAAATATCTTCCCCCTCAATGGCGGTGAAGAGATAGACTTTACGATCGGGGAAGGTTCCTAATCTATTAGCTACAGTGTGGCTTATGAAGGTGCTTTTTCCGCATTCTGGTGGTCCGGCTATGAAGATTGAGAGTCGTTTCGCGGGGTCGTACACGGGCACGATGGATCCCTCATATTACTAGCAGGGCTTTCTGATTTCGGAGCCTCGTCCATTTTATTATATAAACTTTTCTTCCTCTGTATCGTATGCTATTGGTTACTTTGATGTTGCTTTACTCGTGAGAGACATCAGTCGCTCACTCTATTTTAAATCGTTAAAACAATTCATCACCCAGAGGTCCTCCGAGCTCTTTTAACACTAGCCGCCGGAAACTATCTTCATCCGGTGCGCCCTAATGGAGCCATAACGCAACCCATTAACCACAATTTAAATAACCGAATGTTAGCTGATATGGTGTTAAATTCTGATCGTATTATACATGAGAAGCATATTTGCGAAGCGCCCTCATGTTATTTAATAACTGTTGTTATCGTTCAGCATATAGTACACTACCGTTTTCCTAATAACCATCACGCGCCATCATACCCAAAGGATCAAATATATTGACATATAAATTTTCACCGCTAGTGCTGATATCCTTTGATACAGATAATCCTATCCAATGCCCCTGCTGTAGATTCTCTATAGGTATAAATATAGCAAAAAGACCACCCTGTAAAAGCTCAGAGACAGAAGGTACGCTAGTTGTGTAGACACCTGCTAATCCCCTCAGAAAAAAATTCATATCATGGCTCGATATTATCGGGTACGTAAATCTATTCCCGTTAAAATCATTAGCTAACATAGCATACCAATCATCATCATTCATTCCATCCATTTTATTTCGTTAATTAAAATATTTACTGAATGAGTGACGCTGTTGTTCGAATCAAAGATCCGCGACTCGATTTTACTCGCGGGCGCGAAGGTTTCATCGCTTTCGAGGGCGCTCAAAACTGGGAATTCTAACACATCCCAGCGAGCGGGTATTCTAATGGTAATATTAACTTTGCTAATATTACTAGCATCGGTGAGAGCCGTGTTTATAGTGACTCTTTCACTATCAGCTAAGATATAGAGGCTACGTTAAACATCCCAACTGGTACTCCTGATGCATGGTAAACAAGTTTTATGGAGAAGATAGGATTGGTGGCTTTTCCACTACATCATGTCACTAGCCAGATTGCTGTTAACTTGAACGGTACTCGTCTTCAATCTGAACCACGTGATACTATTCTACCTCGAATGCGTTTTTGGCCGCAATGTAAACTAGATAAAATTCCCTATAACTTCCCTGTTAAGAAAGTATATCAAAATGTCTACATAGACACACCAACTATTTAATCTACTACTTCAGAAAAGCTTCAATTTCCAGCATTATATAATGCGAATTACTAACGTAATAATGCACAGCAGATTACATCCATCGAGAAGGTCCAAGACTCAATTATAGTGAAGGCGCATATAGAAGAACCTATACTGTGCTGCCCATTTAACTAGAATATTTTTGAAGTTGATGGTAAACCCATTTGGAACATTCAAAGCATAGAGGTAACTTACTGGATGGAAAATCTTCACCGTATGTTACTTCTTCCCATGGTGCATGTCGATGCTGGTGGAGCTTTCTATCCAACCACTGTAACATGCAATATTTTAAATCCCATCATCAACTTCTAGGTTGCAAACATCCCGTACAAGCCTCCAGTTCTATTTAAATGTCCTTATTATCAGTATACAACTTTCATGACGGAAACATCTTCAGCTACCCCTGTTTCACAAGGGGATCCATGGCCTACAGGACAAGTGCTATCTGGTGTATATACGTTAAGCTACATACCACAAAGTATATATATCTTCATCTAGAATACGCGTGCATCGCATTCTACTCGTTTAGCATGTTCTACACAAGCACTTACCGCGCAGATAGAACGTCTTACCATAACACTCGGTAATAATACACAGCTCTTGAATACATACACACAAGATGATTTATATCGTATTTCTTGTAGGAATGGCTCTGTAGACACTCAAATAAATTGGAGAAAGAACCTTCTCGCACGTAACAATAATGGTAATTAT
>CAYIZU010000076.1:0-5984 GCA_964367795.1 uncultured Rikenellaceae bacterium
CTTGAGATAGGTTGTTATATCTGAAACCACTATTCATGTATTGGTAAACATAAGGGCTTGAATCGTTATCATCCTTAAATGCATCTTTTATCTGGTAACGGAACATGAATTTATGGTCGTTATTGATATTCCAGTCGATACGTGTTAGGAAATCCACTGATTGTCTCTTGATATCTTTCGCACCAAATGCATCACCTTGTCCTGTTAAAAATTCGTATTGATCTAATATATCTTGTGCTAAAGCTTCAGTTAAATAACCGCTTTCAACGCCAGGATACCATTCTGCAGGTCTGTTATTTCCAGAGAATTCACCACTTGCAAAGATAAATAATTTATCCTTTATTATTGGAGCACCAAATGTTAAACCATATGTTTGAGTCACCTGATCAGCAACTCTTGTGCGATCTGCAACATCTTTTCCTGCTGTTTTACCAATCATATCTTGGTTTTGGTAATACATGTAAGCAGAACCTTTTGCTTCGTTAGTACCCGATTTAGTAATAGCATTGATACCACCACCAGTAAAACCACTTTGACGAACGTCGAAAGGGGCAACCACCACTTGAATCTCCTCAATAGCATCAAGCGCAACAGGGTTTGTATCGGTTGCACCACCGTTTGTTCCCGATGATGTTAAACCAAACACGTCGTTTGTCACCGCTCCGTCTATCTGGAACGAGTTATAACGGTTGTTTGTTCCTGCAACAGAGATACCGTCGCCAGCAGACGTGATTAGTGGAGATACCTTTGCAATGTCGTACACACTACGATTAACGGTTGGTGTTCTTGCTATGTCTCCAGCAGAGTAGTTCGTTGCAGCACCTTTTTTCTCTTCGTTAAAACGTGCCTTGTTTGAACCTTGGATAACAACGCTCTCCATATCCATACCCTCCTTAAGGTAAACAGATACATCAGTAGTGTTACCTAACGATAATTTAATATCTTTTATTTCGGCCTCTTGATAGCCAACAAAAGATACTGTTACAGTGTAAGGACCTCCAGTACGCATACCTTGTATAGCGTATTGTCCATCTTCGTTTGTAATTGCACCATACTGCGTTCCCGAAGGAGTGTGTACAGCAATAACCGTTGCACCAATTAATGGTTGCTTTTTCTCATCAGTTACTTTTCCTCTAATGCCAGAGGTGGTAACTTGCGCCGTTGCTGTTAATGATAACATTAACATGACAAGTAGCAAATAAAAGTTTCTCATGTTGTTTAAATTAAGTTAATTATATTGATAGTTCTATTCATAGCATCTCCCATAACGCAAAGGTACAAAAAAAATGTTAATTGCGTATTACAAAAAAGTTACGTGCTGTAAAATGACTAAAATTAGTTGTTAGAATACTCCTATAATATAATATTAACCCTTGCCCAAATCATCCGTAGAGGCATTGGATAGTACTGTGTGCTCTCGTAATAACTATTAAAAATATTTTCACATTTTAATGTTACTGATATTTCTTTATTGAATATTTTGGTTAAATAACCTATTTCGGCATTGTGTAGATAATATGAGTTTGTCCAATAATGCTCATCCGATGAGGTGTATCTTTTATCCGTGAAACTCACGTTGTAGTGAGCCCATAATCTTGATTTATACCATACATGGTAGTTTGCACTCCATCTATTTCGTGGTATATATGGTAATTGTTTTCCTTGTATACTTTGTATGTCACTATTGTCCACAGAGTAGGCGTAGGTGTAGTTGATGTTTATTTCATGATTGAAATTCTTACTCTCTCCACTAACACCTCCCATTATCTCAACACCTTGCGAGGTGACAGATTTGAAATTAGCCGGCCTCCATATGTATCCTGCTCCCTCTGGTAGCCACATTATCCAGTTATCCATATCCATGTGGTAGTATGTTGCAGAGAAATTTATGTCCCATGCTCCAAAAGATGGATTCGATTCGATAGTTATATCCCATGCATCACCTGTTTCGGGCTTTAGATCAGGGTTGCCTCCCGGCGACCAAAATAGATCGTTTAATGTTGGCGTTCTATGGTTATAGCTATGAGATGCTTTTAATGTCAACCAATGGTCTACTGCGAAATATTTTGCCGATATGCTATATAGTAAATAAGGTTTATCATCAGCACTTTCCACTGTTGCTTGACCATCTACATGTAGCCTACGTGTTGGACGATAAAGCAGGTATGTGCGTGCTGAATAGGTGTTTCGTTTGGCTGTTCCGTTGGTGTAATTATCTGAAACGACCTGCTCATTTCGATAGCTCATATCATATATGAAATCAATTTTTTTCCAACCGCTATATTGATACTCAATTTTTGCTGTTGCCGTGCGATTAATATTTGTAGTGTGTTTATCTCCCAGTCCACCAACTAATCTATCATAGTATAGCCTGCTATTGATATATCCAAGCGATGCATTAAACTTATGACCCCCTCGCGTAGCGTTATAATTTGCAACGGCTCTAATGTTCGATGAACTACTTTGTTCACTTTGGGTATAGTTTATCATTATGGGTTGTGGTATCGACCTGTCGTCATATTGCCACCAGCCTATAAGGGATAGATTATCGCCTTTTACTGTTTTATAGTAGAACTCTTGCATCACACCACCTTGTTTATAGTCGGCATCACGTCGACGCTCATAAAAATCATCCTTGCTATACACCTTATTTAGGTATAAGTAGTCGTTATCCGAAGATTGAAAGTATGCACGCGTAGATGATGTAAGTTTACCCAATGTGGCGCGGAAATTTATTGCATTTGTGATACTATTATTTGTCCCATATTCACTGATGAGTGATAATATAGGCTCTTTAACCCCTAAAGAATTATTTGATAGGGATATTGTTCCACCAATTGCTCCAGAACCCCCATTTGTATTACTGCCACCATGGCTTATAACTATCTTATCAGTGAAATAGACTGGTAATTGTGAAAAATCGAAACCTCCCAATTGTGGGGAGTTGATTGATATGCCATTCCATAGAACCTTTGTGTGCGATGATGAGGTACCACGAAATGAAGCCGTTGCAACTCCACCTTGCCCCATGCTTTTAATCTGTATTGATGTACTTTCAAGAAGTAGTTCCGATAGTGAACGCGTAACATTACGTTTTATCTCAGTGTCGCTAATAATGCTCTGTACACTACCTGTGGCATTCCCCTTTTTCTTTGTACTTGATAGCTCAACAGAGCCCATATCTATCTCCTCAATTTGCGAGAATGCTCTTAATGGAGATAGTGCCACTATAATAATAAATATAATCCGCCAGTTCATAATCAATTCTATTTAAGGGGAGTTCTATTTTCTCCCTAAAATACTTTTTGGTTACTAACCACCCCTTTCAATTTTGCAAAAATAGGTGTTAGAACCACTACAGCCCACTTTTGCAAAATCAAAAATGGACAATTATTAATCAAAAATTAAAATCAAGGGGATAATAGAACTCCCCTTAAGTTTAGAGCCAATTAATAGGGTAGTGCTACTTAAATAAAATTTAAACCAACCTACAATGCTTTAGCCCGAAGCACGGAAGTTAATATCTTAACCTCTCTTAGTGTATATGGCAGGTCTTCTGGCTACCTCAAATCTTACACCCCTTCCCATCATAATCGACAGTGGATAATGTGTAGATATGTTAATGAGGATTACAGCTGCGGGTACAGCTCCGAAATCACATCGGATTCCCTATAACCATTACGGCAACAAAGGTAGTGATAATTTTTAATAAAAAAAATATTATCTTTTAAATTATTGATTATCAGTATGTTAATTCTTTTTGCGGAAAAATATTGAAAAATAATTAGTACTATGTATTGCATAATATATTTTTATGCCTTATATTTGCAATGTCATAGTAGTAAATTTAAAATAGAATTAGGTATGGAAAAGACATTTATGGTTAATATATCTGGTACGGCTTTCTCGATAGATGAGCGAGCGTATAAGATGTTATCATCATATCTTGGTGATATTGAGCGTCGATTATTGGCTCAACGCGAAGATATTGAGGTGCTGCGAGATGTTGAATCTCGTATTGCAGAGCTTCTCAAGGAGATGGGGATAAATGCCGATATGGTTATCAATAGTAGTAACATTAAACAGGTTATTGCTATTATAGGTAACCCCTCGGTATTTGGCGATGAAGTGGAGTATGATATAAAAGAGAAGATAATTAATAAGGTGAAGAGTAGAGGATTTGTTCGTACTCGTAATAGGGTAATAGGAGGTGTATGCGGAGGTATTGCAAAGCGGTATTCGTTAGATTTGACACTTCTGAGAGTATTATGGGTAATAGCTGCCTTTTTCTTTGGCGCATCAATATGGGTTTACATCATATTATGGATTGTTTTTCCTGAGGAGAAGCGTTCGTTTGATATAGATAGGTAGTTTTACTTAAATATTATAGTGAAAATGGAAAATATGGAAAATATAAGATCGCAAATGCGAAAAGGGATGTTAGAGTATTGTATTTTAGCAATACTGTCACGAGGAGATTCGTATGTGTCCTCAATACTAACACAGCTAAAAGATGCCAAGATGATTGTTGTTGAGGGTACGTTATATCCTTTGTTGACACGTCAGAAGAATCAAGGGCTTTTAAGTTATCGATGGGAGGAGTCGCCACAAGGACCACCTCGAAAATATTATATGATAACAGAGAAGGGTAGGGAGCACCTTGGTAACTTCGACAGAGCATGGGAGGAGTTATCAGAGCAGATAAAAAATATTCGTTACGGAGAGACTCAAATTTAAAACTTAAAATTATGAATAAAATTATTAAAATATCGATTGCGGGCTACTCTTTCTCTATTGACCTCGATGCCCATAATCTTTTGGATAACTATCTTAAGTCGCTTACCAATAAGTATGGTTCAAGTGATGAGAATGAGATGGTAAATGATATTGAAATAAGGATTTGCGAGCTAATAAATGATAAATTAGCTTCAACCGATAGTGTTGTTACGCTTGAAATTATTAGAGAAATAATTACGCAGATAGGAACAGTGGCTTCAATAGAGCGCGATTCATACGATACGCAGAGTGGCGTGAGATTTAACTTTGAAAAAGAGGCTAAAAGTGACCATCAAGTTGCCGAAGTGATGCGAGAAGTTAAAGATGGGGTCTTCAATGTATTTAATTGCATAGGTAGGGTTATAGTTATTATTTTTATATCTGCCTTTTCTCTTTTAGGGTTAATGTTATTTATTCCTTTTGTTGCGACAATTATTATGTCGGGAGGAGCCTTTGAGGCTTTGCCAAATATTAGTGTTTCACTACTAGTAGGTTCGCTTTGTGTTGGTTCAATAATTATAGTAGCTTTGTTTTATCGGATACTCGACAAGGGAAGGCATATTTTTAGTCAGTGGAAACTGATATTCGCACTATTCGCTATATCAACGATAATGGGAAGCTTTGGTGTTTCAGGAATTATTGATTTTGCGAGTAATTACTCCAGTGTAGTATCGGCGAGTGAGACACAGCTATATTCAACCGATAATAAAACGGTTGTTATTGTTATAGGTGATAAGGCTGCTGGAAAAAATAATAAAAAAGTACGTATAAGGCATCGAAATGATTTTATTAATAACATATACTATGCGGCATTAGGCAGAAGTGTACCATTACAATATATCGAAATGTTAACAAATGGAGGAAGTTACACCGATTATATTGATGTAGATGTGTGGCGACGAGGTATTAAGGATATTACAGTAAATATAGAGAGTGATGTGTATGCGGGTTCATTATCGGAGGCAATGAAAGGAGTAAAAGAGGCCTATGTGCCAAAAATAAATTTTTCTCAAGATACTCTTTATGTGAATAATGTAAGGCAGGTTGAATTGTTGAAAAAACGCCCTATTGATATAATAGAAGTTGATGTAATAATTCCAAAAGATTATAAGTATAAAGTTATATATAGATAATAAAAAGGAGGCTGTCTCGAATTTCGAGGCGGTCTTTTTTTGAGACAATTTCTTTTTTGTAGTATCTTTTACATA
>CAYIZU010000076.1:5994-8784 GCA_964367795.1 uncultured Rikenellaceae bacterium
TAATATTGATTGCATAATATGAGTACAGTAGCAAAACCAGCAATACCTTTATGGCGTGTTGCACTCTACAATTTAGGGATTTTTGGAGTGCAATTTGTTATTATGATAATTGCAATATCGACACCATTGTATGTGGGTGATTTTCTTTCTAAAGATATATTACAGACATATCTCTGGATAATGATACCATTAATCGGTATTGTGACGCAGCCCGTAATTGGGTTTATAGGAGATCATATTTGGGGGCGATATGGCCGGCGTGGTGGAACAATACTCGTTATGGGAATCATTGGCTCAATAGCTCTATTTGCTCTTGCATTTATTCGTAACCCTATATTTATTCTTGTTATGGCAGGAATATCACTCGTTGCTGTTAATTCGTTATTTGTTTCCTATAGAGCCTTAGTTAGTGATATAACACCCGAGCGCGAGAGAATAGCCGGATATGGAGTTTTAGCTATGCTTCAGTTAGGGGCAATACTGTGTGCTATTTTAGTACGCATATGGTTGAAAAAAGAGCTATTTGTTATTGGAGATGAAATTTCGTTATTTTCTCCCACAGCAATGGTTATTGCCTCAATATTAATGCTCGTAACAGCACTGTTGGGCTTGTCATTCTTGCGTGAATATTCAAATTTAGGTGATAGCAATGTGCAAGATTACGTTCCATTTGTTTTTGACAAAGAGAAAGATTTAGTTGATAATGGAAAGATAAGTTATATGCGTCAAGGGGCTATGTGGTTATCTGTTACGGCAATAGTACTTTTAATATTTGGGGTAAATAGTTTCTCTGTTGAGAGTTATGTTATTCCATTTATTATGCTATTATTCTCCATTTTTCTCATGGTAGCGCATAAGATTAATATTATGATTGGAAAGAAAAATATCACATTGACTCGTTTTACAGAGTTGATATATGATATTATGAATATGCCAATGGTAATGAAAAAGATGAATATTATAATGCTCTTCGTGTGGTTCGCGATGTTTATGTTTATGGCAAATATCGAAGGTATAATTAATCAGGATAGGTATCTGTCATACTACCTCTCCTTTAATACAGGGTGGGATGGTGTGACAAATGGCTATCTCATAATGATGGTTGTTGCCTTTGCATATACGCCAATGATTATTATATTTTGGGAAAAGAGTAGAGTTGTCGGGAATTTATTAATACATATACTCCTAACGGCACTTTTATTCTTTTTATACTATATTACTGGTAGTGGTTTGATATTTGTTGTATTATTACTATTTTTTGGAGTATTAATTGCGGTTATGATGTCGGTTCCATATGCAATAGTATCTTTTCATTTGCCAACGCGACGAGAGGGAGTTTTTGTAGGTTTAATGTCGATATTTATTTTTATTCCTTACATCTTAACTCCCGATGTATCAAGTACATTGGTTATGTCGATGTACGGATTACATATAAACACTTTAATATTAAGTATTGTTTCGCTAATAGTGGCAATATTATTCGTCTTAACAATCACAGAAAATGATATAAATTACAAATAATTACTCATGCAATAATACTCTTATTATATTGATTATTAGTATATTCATATCGTTAAAAATATGTATGTATATTGAAAAAGTATTATTACGGTATAAAATTTGTTGTTTGTTTTGTATAATTAGGAAATATTTCATTACCTTTGTGCATTAATTAGTAAGTATAATACAAAAATAGAAAATTATGGATAACAATAGTTGGGAAAGATTAGCAAAAGTAATTGAGTGGGCTGGGATGTCGACACATGCATTTGCAATGAAAATCGGGATGAAGCGTTCTGAGAACCTTTACCGGATTATAAGAAATAAGGAGAATGTAAGTATTAAGTTAGCGATGCTTATTATTGAGACCTATCCACAGCTTAATCGTAACTGGTTAATATACGGCGATGGTGAGATGATAATAGATGAAACAGATATAGATATGAATAGTTTTAAGATACCTTATTATGCTGTTTCTATTGAGGGGACGATGGGGGATATATCATCATTAAAACCTGCATATAAGATATATCTACCGATGTTTAAGGGTGCAGACTTTGCTGTTAACTTTATGGATAAAGCAATGGAGCCAGCAATACCATACGGGTCTATTATTTTATTGAAAAAGCAGTCGATAGATTTCATTGTATATGGACAGGTTTACTATGTTGAAACAGAAGATATGGCAATGGTTAGAGTTCTTAGAAAGAGTGATAAATCGAGTGATGAGGTTCTGTTAGAGGCGGCAAATAATCAGCGTTATGATACTATATCAATAAAGAAAGAGTTGATTAAAAACGTATATTACGTGTGTGGAACTATAAACAAATTCTAAATAATAAGTCTTTTACTTTTATTTGTAATAAATTAAAACGTTGGCAATATTTCGCCAGCGTTTTTTTGTTTGAAAAATTATATGTAATTTTGTTGCCGTTTTAAGTATATAATAGAGTAGATAGATGATAGCAGTTGATGGTTTAACAGTTGAGTTTGGAGGAACAACTCTCTTTAAAGATATATCCTTTGTAGTAAATCCCAAAGATAGGATAGCCTTAATGGGTAAGAATGGGGCAGGTAAATCAACCCTACTGAAGATAATAGCTGGTGAAAAGGGTCCAACGCGTGGGCGTGTTACTATAAGCGATGGCGATAAGATAGGATATCTACCGCAGCATCTTATGGTGGATAATACCCTTACGCTTTTTGACGAGACCTTGAAGGCTTTCTCATATATATTTGATATGGAAAAGCGCATAGAAGAACTTAATGTGCAACTAACAACGCGTACTG
>CAYIZU010000077.1:0-8722 GCA_964367795.1 uncultured Rikenellaceae bacterium
GTGATCTACTGGGTTCATAGCCACACCTCTCACGCGAGACTTGCGACCTAACCATCTTCTACGTCCTGCCTTACCGTGCTGCTCAAGGTTATGGTCTGAGTTAGAAACAACACCAACTGTTGCTTTACATGTTACCAACACCATGCGTGTTTCACCTGAAGGTAGTTTAATAATAGCGTACTTTCCCTCGCGAGCTAATAACTGCGCATAAGAACCTGCACTACGAACAAGTGCCGCTCCTTGACCTGGTCTTAGCTCAACGTTATGAATTGTTGTTCCAAGAGGAATTTCCGATAAAAATAGTGCATTACCAATTTCTGGCGCAGCTCCTGTACCGCTCATAACTGTCATTCCAACTGTTAGACCTTCTGGAGCTACGATATAGCTCTTCTGACCATCAGTATAGCAGATTAATGCAATACGAGCTGTTCTGTTTGGATCATACTCGATAGTTTTAACAACTGCCGGCATACCATCCTTACATCTCTTGAAATCAATGATACGATACTTTCTCTTGTGTCCGCCACCGATATTTCTGACAGTCATCTTACCTGTATTGTTACGACCGCCTGAACTCTTTAACGGAGCAAGCAATGATTTTTCAGGTACTGATGTTGTAATATCATCAAACGTACCTATAATTTTATGTCTCTGGCCCGGTGTAATAGGCTTAAACTTTCTTACTGCCATCTCTTTTAGATATTACTGTAAAAATCAATATTGTCACCACTCTTAAGGGTTATAATAGCCTTTTTGAAGCTGTTATCGCGACCTTCTAATAGACCTGCTTTAGTATAACGACTTCTTGCCTTTCCCTTATAATTCATTGTATTAACGTCGGTAACTATAACGCCATACATCTCCTCAACAGCCGTCTTAATCTGAAGCTTGTTAGCTCTACGATCAACCTTGAAGCCATATCGGTTCAACTTCTCTCCTTGAAGAGTCATCTTCTCTGTAAGGATTGGTTTCTTGAGTATTTCCATCTCTTTTGTATATTTTATAGTCCAAACATTTGATTAACAAGCTCCAATGAATTCTCAAAGAATAGAACCTTTGAGTAGTTCATAACATCATAAGTATTGATGTTAAGAGCATCGACAACCTTTACCTTTTGTAAGTTACGTGCAGATAACTTAACATTTAAACTTCCCGATGGTACCACAACAAGTAGCTTAGTATCGTTTAGTTTTAAGTTATTTGCTATCTCGATAAATGCTTTAGTCTTTGGTGATTCCATTGCAAAATCTTCAACTACTACAATAGCATTATCTTGTAACTTGTATGAGAGAGCACTTTTACGAGCCAATTGCTTAAGTTTCTTGTTTAACTTAAAGCTATAATCGCGTGGTACTGGACCAAATACGCGTCCACCTCCAACGAAAAGTGGCGATTTAATACTACCACAACGAGCTCCACCAGTTCCTTTTTGTTTCTTCAACTTTTTTGTTGATCCTGCAACTTCATTACGTTGCTTTGCCTTATGAGTTCCTTGACGCTGCGCTGCCAAATAACGCTTAACATCTAAGTAGATAGCGTGATTGTTTGGCTCTAAACCAAAGATAGCGTCGTTCAAAGTCACCTTCTTACCAGTCTCTTGACCTGATTTGTTAAATACTACTAATTCCATCTCTAATTCTCAATTGTTAAATAAGAACCCTTAGCACCCGGAATAGAACCCTTAACAAGAATAAGGTTGTTCTCTGGGATAACTTTAAGAACTTTAAGGTTAAGTACTTTTACATTTTGCCCTCCAGTACGTCCCGCCATACGCATACCTTTAAATACGCGCGATGGATAAGAAGAGGCACCGAGTGAACCTGGAGCACGCAGCCTGTTATGCTGACCATGCGTCTGTCCTCCCACTCCGGCGAAACCATGACGTTTCACAACGCCTTGATAGCCCTTTCCTTTTGAGACCCCTGATACGTCAATCCAATCCCCCTCTGCGAAAGTCTCGACAGTAACGGTGTCGCCTAAGTTAAATTCTCCTTCCATCTTGAATTCAACTAACTTCCTCATAGGAGCAGTGTTTGCTTTAGCAAAATGACCTAACAGACTCTTGCTGGTATGCTTTTCCTTCTTCTCGTCATAGGCAAGCTGAATAGCAGAGTAACCATCTTTCTCTACTGTTCTAATTTGCGTAACAACACAGGGACCAGCTTCAATAACAGTGCATGGAATATTCTTTCCCTCGGCACTGAAAACGGATGTCATTCCGATTTTTTTTCCAATTAGTCCTGACATTTTCTAAATGTTAATAATTAATAAAAATTTATATACTAAATACTTATATATCAGTGAAATAGCGTTTTTACACCAATTCACAGACCACAAAGATACGCATTATTTTTTGATTTTCAATGACTTTCACCATTTTTTTTGATATTTTTTCATTTTTTTTTACTTGACTAAAATTATGAGGCTAAAAAGCTATTAACGAGAATAGTTAAGGTAAAAATATAAGAGTAATAAAACAAGTTTTGGATTTTCTTTTGCTATTATCTATTTTTTTTACTAATTTTGCATCCAACAAACAAGAATTATGGAATAATATGGATAAAAAGAGTTCAATATTACTGATTTATACAGGTGGCACAATAGGGATGAAAAAAGATCCTTATACAAACACTTTAAAGCCACAAAATTTAGAGCAATTATTGCAAGAGGTACCAGAGGTACAAAAATTCAACATAAATATCTCAACGTATGTGTTTGAGCCATTGGTTGATTCGTCGGATATACGCCCTGATGTGTGGGGAGATTTAGCTCGTTTAATACAGGAAAATTACTCACAATTTGATGGCTTTGTTGTCCTACACGGTACAGATACAATGGCATACAGTGCCTCGGCACTAAGTTTCATGTTGAAAAACCTGAATAAACCTGTAATATTTACTGGAAGTCAAATCCCAATCGGAGAGGTTAGAACGGATGGTAAAGAGAATCTAATAACAGCAATAGAGATTGCTGGTAGCAAACGAAACGGGAAAGCTATTGTTCCCGAAGTTGCTATATGTTTCCAGAACCTCCTTATCCGAGGTAACAGAGCAACGAAATATAGCTCGGAGAGCCTTGATGCATTCAAGTCGTTCAACTACCCTCCGTTGGCGGAAATAGGAATAGATATACATTATAACTATCCATATATTAAGAAAGGGGAAGATTTCTGCTCCCCACTAAAAATATCAACTGCAATAAACAATAATATCATTGTTATTGAGCTATTTCCAGGTCTTAGTCCGGAATTACTTAGTGCGATGTTAAATATTGAAGGATTAAAGGGGGCTATTATTAAAAGCTATGGAGCTGGTAATGCTCCAAGTAATATAGACTTTGTTAGAGAAATAAAAGCAGCTATAGATAGAGGGCTTATTATTCTTAATGTCACACAATGTAAATCGGGAGGGATAGACATGTCGCTATACGAGACGGGGCGCACACTTAGCGATATTGGAGTGATTTCTGGTCATGATATGACATTAGAGGCTGCCGTTTGTAAGTTAATGTATCTCATAGGGCGCGAATTTACATATGATGAAACAATTATGTTCTTAACAAACTCTATGCGTGGAGAGTTAACAAAGTAGCTGTTTTATACTATATATATAATGTAATAGAAAATGAAACTTAATAAGGAGTATAGATTACGAGAGATTGCAGGAGAATTTCTTGTTGTTAGAACTAATAATAAATCAACCGATATGACTAAGGTTATATCCTTAAATAGAACATCTGCGTGGCTATGGCAGAATCTCGAAGATGAAGAGTTTGATTTGGATATGGCTGTAAGATTACTAACTGAACATTATGATGTTGAAGTAGAGTTAGCAATAAAAGATGTTGAGAATTGGATTAACACACTAAAGGAGAATGGAGTAATCGAATAGTTATAAGTGTATGGTTGATATAAAAAAGATATTACATACGCTACCGAACAAAAAGGCGGCTTATTTTATGATAGGGGGAGTGTTTATTAAGGCACTCCTTAATTTTATGGGACTTGCAGCAATATTAGCACTACTTGTATCATTTATATCAAAAGATAAATATGGTGAATATCTATGGATTATTGCATCAGGAGGGATATTATTCTTAATAGTCAAGAATAGTGTAATCTTAGTTATTGAACGTGCCCTTAACAAATATCTTTTCTCTCTATATAGGCACTACTCTGCTGATTTATTACATACATACTATAATAGAGGACTACTTTTTGTTCGAGAGAAAGGGAGTCACAAATTAACACACGAAATAAATTTTATATGTTTCGCATTTGTCTCGGGGGTTCTCACTCCCCTATTAAGGTTAATAAGCGAAATATTATTACTCATCTTAATGGTGATTGCACTGTCTATTTACTCACCAATCATAGTATTATTGGTTGCTGCACTTAGTATTCCACTACTTACCATATACTTTTTTATTGTTCGCAAAAAAATGAGTCGTCTTGGCAAAATGGGCGATGAGGCTAAGAGAAAACAGTGGAGTATAGTTGACGATATTTTTAAAGGCTATAGTGAAATAAGGATAAATCGGGCATATGATATTTTCCGCGAACGCTTTAACATTGAACTCTTAAATATAAGTAGAAGCGGCGTATCAGCGGAGACCTACAAAAGAGCCCCGCAGTCATTATTAGAGATAGGAATGGCGGCAATACTTTTTACACTTATATTATTTTCGAATAGCACAGAGGAGTTACAGGTTTTCTTAAGTGTTTTCGCCGTTGGAGCTCTTAGAATACTCCCGAGTATCACTGCGCTTATATCATCATGGCTAACAATCAAAAACTACGATTACACAATTGAGGCAATAAATGAAATTGACACAAAAGAGACCACTCGCAGCGTAGTAAAGTTTAAATTGAACAATGCTATTAAAGTAGATAATATATCGTTTAAATATCCCGACGCGCAGGAGAATGTTATTGATGATTTATCTTTTACTGTTGAAGTAGGGAAATTTGTAGGTATACGAGGTGCATCAGGCAGTGGCAAATCAACTCTTTTAGGGATAATGCAAGGACTGATTATTTCAAATAAGGGGGGAGTATACGCTGATGAAACAGAAATTAACGAAAGTAACTGCGAGGAGTGGCATAAATTAATAGCGTATCTACCTCAAGAGGTTTTTATTGTCAAGGGGACACTTATAGAAAATATTGCTTTAGGAGATAAGAATCCTGATATTAACAGAGTTATAGATATTATGGAACAGGTACAGCTTGGCTACTGGTATAGTCAACTTAAGGATAGTGTAAACACTATAATATCGGCTAACACGCTATCCGGCGGAGAGAGACAACGTATTGGCATCGCGCGCTCATTATATAAAAGGGCATCTGTCGTCTTCCTTGACGAACCAACCAGCTCATTAGACAGTAAAACCGAGAGGGAGATAGTAAAGCTACTGGACAAGTTAAACAAGGATAATAATTTAACATTAATAATGATTTCACACCGCGAGACAACTCTTGAGGTTTGTGATAAAATAATAGAACTATAATGAAAAGTCAATTCTACAATATTGCAGGACAGCATATCAAAATAACGGGGGAAAAAGCATATAACGCAACAAAATTAGACTCCTTCAACAAATTTGCATGTGAAGATAATGGTTCAATACCATATACCATAGAGATTAATGACAAATACGATGATTTCTGCGAAGACAACCAAATCTACAAGATAAAAACTGCGGATAATGTTATATATGCCTTCTTTAAATTAGACGATAATAGGTTTGGTGTTAAACTACATGAACTAAACATAGATGCAAAAATATCTATTATATATGATGCATCTGCAGATTATGCTGTGATAGGTGGCAATACAGATAACTACTCAATACACTACTCTACTTGGATAGCCTATGAGATGCTAACATTAAAAAATGAAGTTGTTGCAATACATACATCATGCGTCGTCGTTGATGATAAAGTTGTTCTATTCTTAGGAGAGTCAGGAACAGGCAAGAGCACCCATTCAAGAGGATGGGTAAATAATATACCGGGAGCAACGTTGCTAAATGATGATTCGCCAATAATATCGATAGAGGATGGGGAGGTATATGCCTATGGTTCTCCATGGAGTGGTAAAACCCCGTGCTACAAGAATGAAAAATATCCGGTAAAAGCAATTATTAGGCTAAGTCAGGCTCCATATAATAATATTACAAGATTAAATATTGTAAATGGTTTCAGGGCACTATTCCCATCGTGTCCGCCACCTCTGTCAAATACTGAACCATACGCAACATACACGCACGGCATAATATCGGCTATTCTCACAAAAATACCCGTATGGCATTTAGAGTGCCTCCCAGATGCTAATGCCGTAAAATTATGTTACGAAACAATATATTAATAGGTTTTTGCCATAAATCGGCTATTCAGATACCTGCTCTAAGATACTTTGTTTACTAAAATATGCAACTTTTTCTAACAGTGTAATAATGTCATAATCTTGCACGAAGATACCATTGTCGCTATTAAAAGTAATAGTAGCGGATGTAAAGTTAAGAATACCCTTTATATCAGAATCTTCAACCTTATCAGCAATCGCTTTGACCTCGGATGCTGGTAGAGTTAATACTAATATATTAACACCATACTCCTTAAGCCTTACCCACAACTCGTTGATGTCATAGCACATGACTCCGCATATCTCTTTATTTATCTTATCAGGAGCATTATCGAAAGCAACTACAATTTTTAGATTCTTACGTTTATTATGAAAATATGATGTTACAGCAGTGGCAATATTACCCATACCAACCATAGCAACCTTCATAACATCTTTACAATCAAGCGTATCTTCAATATGATTAATAAGTGATTTAATATTATACCCTTTCTTAGTAGCTGTTGAAAAACCTATTAACATCAAATCTCTCCGCACTTGCACCGCCGTAACACCTTGTATTGATGCTAACTCATGCGAATAAATATGTGTCGCATCTCCAAAGCTATGCTTCAAAAGCGTACGCCTATATTCACTCAATCTCTCGACCGTCTTTTCCGGAAGTCTTTGTATTGACTTTTGCATATTAATTAACTATTTTCACATTAAACACTGCAAAGATAAATAAAGTTTTATAAATAGACAAATCGAAACCTTTTAATTCACGGTATAACTATTGTATAATATGAATAATGAAACGAATACATATAACCATTATTGTCTTACTCTCCATGTCCTTTATGACGATATTGGAGAAGAGACTTTTATATGATAATTATACCCTTGATGACGAATATAAATATAAAGATATAGATAGAAAATTTCAATGGGAAAAGATAAAATCCCGATTAAACTACCTAGATAGCTTTATGAATAAATACTCTCAATTTGGCATACTATATAACTATAAAAACAGTAACGGTTTAGCCGAAAAAACAGCAAATGGCTCATATGATGAATTTGGCGCGATTGTCGATTCACTTGGAACACCACGACGGCATGCAATACCACTTTTATCACACCATAGTATTCCGCAACCTGCATTATACGGGCGCGACGGCTCCTTAATAGCAATAACAAGTAACCAACATACGCTATACGTCATTAAACATCCCGATATTAGTGGAGAATGGTTAACATTAAAAAAATATGTGCATCCTATTAATACAACGCGCATTAATAAAGTAATTATTGTTGATAGAACAAACCAGAATATAGCAACTCTTGAACGTAGCGAAGATAGATGGCTCATTAGAAGTATGAATCCAGCTACAACAGGGATAAACACTCCCCCTTATAGGCGTGCCACTCCCCTTGGGATATATATTATACACCACCGCATACCAAAAATGTTTTTTCTTTACGACGGAACATCTCGGATAGGAGGCTATGCCCCTTATGCCAGTAGATTTTCTGGAGGAGGGTACATTCATGGGGTACCCGTTAACCTGCCGCAGAAAGAGGATATAGAGTACTCAGAGACGCTTGGTACGGAGCCGCGTTCTCATATGTGCGTGCGGAGTGCAACATCTCATGCAAGGTATATTTATAACTGGTGCGACGACAATGAGACTGCCGTAATAATTATCGAATAGATATAAAGTGATTTTTTTTTACATTTACGTTGTAATTGTAGTAAAGAATAACTATATTTGCATAATTTTTTGAGACAATAGCTTTATATAAGATATATAAGTGATAAGAGCAGTGAAGATTGTAGGAGGATTTTTCACCACCATAATAGTAATTGTGGTGGTTGTTCCTATGCTTTTATCTCTCGTCATGCAGGATAGTAATGTGCAGAGTTGGATAGTGCGCAAGGTAACAGGCTATATATCTAAGCGTGTAGGGCTCGATGTATCAATAGGACATATTGATATTGGTAGACTATATAATATAAAAATTGATGACATTTTTATTGAAAGTACAATTGTAGGTGATACTTTATTGTATGCCGAAAGTGTTCAGATGCGTGTGGCAACACTTCGCTCACTATCATCGGAGCTCTTTTTGGATAATATTGATGTAAAAAATGGAGAATTCAATCTTTACATCTTAGATAGCATATCAAACATACAAGCAGCACTTCAAAAAGGTAGAGATAAGTTTGGAGGAAAACAAAAGGTAAATAGCGACGAGAAAAAAAAGCCTTTTAGCATAAAAATTACGGAGATTGATTTATCTAATTTTAAATTTCGATTGAAAAATGGTCGTGCACAAAAAATTGAGCACGGGGTGAACTATCAGGATATGGAGCT
>CAYIZU010000078.1:0-464 GCA_964367795.1 uncultured Rikenellaceae bacterium
ACTCTTAACTTTAGGATAGTATGCGCTCTTCGCTAATTTATCGGATACTTTTTTGAAATACTCCTTTAATTGCGATAGAACTATGATTATTTCAGCTATCATTTCAAGTGTATTATCATACTCTCTATCGGATGCTAAAATTTTCATGAATTTGCGCTTACCCATTGCCATATATGATGAGAAAATTGTGCCAGCATCTTCGTTAACCATATATTGGATTGCATTCTCAATTGAGCCAGATGATATTTCTAATGGAACATCCATCTTGCAAAAATCTTTTATGATTTCAGAACGACTATTGATAGCTTCAACACTTGTTAGAGGATTGTTAAAGATTCTTTCAAGTAACATCTCTCCACCACGAGTGACGGTTTTGTTAAAAAGATTGAATATTGAGTTGTTAGAATATTTACCAAGAATATTAAAATCTTTTAATGTCTGTTTGTCTATATTAAATTTTTCCA
>CAYIZU010000078.1:474-4190 GCA_964367795.1 uncultured Rikenellaceae bacterium
TCTTTTTTAGTTGTCGCTATTTAAAATATCTAAAATACCCTCATTTCGTATGATAACCATACCGTGCCTATCCTCTGTGATACCTTTTGCTAAGGTATATGGATAGGTTGGAACAGCACCTTTCATCACTGTTGGAAGATATAAGAAATTGATATTATTGCATAACTCGGCAAGCTTTTCACCTGCCTCAACGATATGTGTAGATACCATATATGTGCTGCATGGATTTGAAGCGAAAGCTTCCATAACAGCAACGGTTGCATCATAGGCATCCTTTACGTTAGTTCCTCTGAATAACTCATCAAAAACAATAACCAAGTTGTCTGTGTTTACAATCTCTGTTGCTACATGCTTAACTCTTAATACTTCGGCATAGAAGTGGCTAATTCCCGAGTTAAGGTTGTCAGGTAGGTTTATCGTTGTATACATGCCATTACGAACACTATACCTCATGCTCTTTGCGGGAACAGGGAATCCGCAATGGGCTAAATAGATTGCTATGCAGTAGCTCTTCATGAATGTAGACTTCCCCGCCATATTCGCACCAGTTAGAAAAATCATATTATTTGTGCTGTCAATCTTTAAATCATTGCCGACAGCATTTTTTAATAATGGGTGGTATACATTCTCGAACTCAAGGATATTATCCTCGGGCGGAAGAGCTACGGCAAACTCAAAACCTCTCTCAATAGCTACGCGAGAGATAGAGATGTAGCAATCCAAACAATAAATATAGTGTAGTAATTTTTTTAATTCTTTATGCAGTGTGAAACGAAATAATTTGTCGTACTCGGCTGCCTTTTCAAAAGATATTTTCTTCAACTTTGCATCTGCCTTACATTTTTCAAATTCAGGCATGTTGGCAATCTGATTAATAATATCTAAATCTTTTTTATAGTGCTCGTTAACATTGTTGTTTTTTGAAACAAAATCAGATGCTTTATCTATTATTTCTATCAAAGAGATAATCCCTTTATGCAACTGTGCAAATTCAGTGTCGGCACCTAAGGCATTATTAAATTTACGCTTAAGTGTTATCTCCGAAGATACTAATTGTGTTCGTAAGTCGGTATTGCCTAAGTAAAATTCTGCGGCATCAAAAAGCTCACTCCTAAATGGGAACTCAAATTTATTCTCTTTGAAGTATTTTAATATCGCAGTACGCTCAACAATACGTTCAATGCTATCCATAGGGTTCATAAACATCTCTTCAAGAATTTGAGCACCTCCTCGCGTTGAGGTACGGTTGAAAATTCCATAAACAGAGCTGTCATTTCTCCTGCCGAATATCTTTAAATCGTCTATTGTTTGTTTATCAGTCTTGAAACTCATATATCAATATTTTTTATATTATTTTTTTGTATAGGCTGACGCTGAAATATTCATTGTCAGCCTATAATATAGAATCAATTATCTGCTACGGCGACGTATCCAGATATATAGTGCTAACAATAGTAATAATCCAGGCAAGAACCACTTAACAATGAATTTAACCACTTTAGCTCCTTCGCGTGTCATGCGTACATCGTTGTCTTGTAATGGTGGACGAGACATATCTACTGGATAGACACCATCACATAACCAATGGAATGTTCCCATCATCATGGTGTAGTTTACTCCCTGAATACCTGCACGACTCTTAAGTTCTATCTCTGAATTACTGAAACAGTCGGCATCAGCAAACACCATTATCTTTTGCTCTTTTCCATTAAACTGACGAGATAGGGCAATTGCAGTTGGAATGTTTTTAGCCGCAATTTCTCCTGTATTTGTCTGTAATTCTGGTACGTAATCAATGAAATCTGTCGTTTGCTTTTCATTCCACACTTCAACACCTGGTTTGCTTGTTAAGATAACCTTACTATTGAACCCTTTATCTTTTACCTTATCAATATTTAACATAACTGCATTAGGCATAGTGGTGTAGTAGTATGAACGTTGTGCTAACGCTGCAAAATAAGGACTCATCTCCTTACCCTCTTTTGTAGGGCGCGAAAGAGTTAGGTCGGGCGTTGAGTTTCCAGTCTTAGATACAACTATACCCGGTAATGCCTCAATACCAAGAAGGTTATTAATAGGATTCATCACCGCCTGACGACGCATATCGTTCATTAGTACTAAATTACCTCCTCTTGCGATATAAGCCTTGAAATTTTCCATCTCCACTTCCGATAACGCAGTCTTAATATCTGCTATTACAAGAATATCAATATCCTCAGGTATCGGCTTAGTAAGTGATAGCGTATCAGTATCAAATCCTTGATTTAGTAGGCTATATCTCCATGCTTTATGGAACGAGAAGCGACGAAAACCTCTATCAGGGAAGTTTTTCACATCTCTCTGTTGGTGTCCTGTGATAAAGGCAACCTTAGGAGCATCAAGATATAAGCGTTTCATTGCCGCTGCTATCTCTGTTTCGCGTGGGAAAACCTGTGGGTCATCATATATTCTTAATGTAACTTTTTTACCGTTACCTCTTTCGATTGTACGGAAGAAGGTCATACCTTCACTTGCAACATCTTCAATACGAGCTACCTCTTCACCAGTAAGTTTGAACTCCTTAGGGTTGATACGCCCTTTAACATAACAAGATCTCGCTAATAATGCCTCCATACCTTTGTCAAAGTATTTGTCCATTAAATCATGGTGCATCCAGTCGAATGTTTTTGTTGCTAATGTATCGTAGTAGCGCACATATTTAAGTTTAATCTCTGGCTTGAAACGAACAAACTGCTCGAATCGTGACATATCACGCATTACCTCTTTACGTATACCAAATGCTCTGCTCTCTGGGTCCATACCATTAACATATGTTGTAATGGTAAGAGGTCCATCTAAGTTCTTCATGATAGTTTGACTCTCTTTTGTAAGAGTATTCATATCAGTACTTGTAGCATCAAAGTAACCCATAAATTGAGGACGTGATGTAATAAATCCTGCTACTGATGCAATAACTACTATTAATGCGTAGCGACTCCAAGCAGTTCCGATACTCATCTTCTGACGGATGGCATTTAATCGATGAATTGTTAGCATGATAAACATTGCTGGGACAATTAGGAAGTATAAAATATCTTCACTGCATAGTAGTCCTTTTAGGAAAGTTCCAGCACGTCCATTGATTGATAGCCACCAAGTAACCTCTCTTACGAAGGCATACTCTTGACCATATTTACTTATTAAATTTAAACCTGTAAGAATTGCAAAAGTACCCATCGCCGCAACTATCTGGTAAGAGGTTATCGACGAAACAAAGATACCTATCGCACTATATGTACATATCACCAAGAACAATCCTAATAGTGATGATAATATCATTCCATACTCCACACGTACAATGGTTCCCAATCCAATACCAGCAAATATACATATAACTGCCATCATTGTGAGTCCATAAATCACCATCGATAGATATTTACCTAATATGATCTGCGTGTTTGTTATCGGAGAAGAGTAGAGTAGTTTTATTGAACCACTATTCAGCTCACGACTAACAATACCCATAGTTAAGAGTGGTATGTAGAGGTAAATATACGATAGTATATTGGTGAAATACATTCTAACAAAATTATTAGTTATGCCGGGCCATGGTTGTTTGCCCATTAACTTTGTTGTTATGCTACCGTTAAAAAAATCGGGGATAATAAGTGCTGATTGCACAATTAATATAATTAACGCTATCCATGCTATTGGTGAGAAGAATAACATTCTTAACT
>CAYIZU010000078.1:4200-8721 GCA_964367795.1 uncultured Rikenellaceae bacterium
TCGAGCGAGCTTTTTTCTTCGCGTATCTCTAAAAGATTCCACCCCTTCTCATAAGAGGTCTTAATAACTGCAGCAATTAAACGTTTAGTGTCAGTAGATTGAAGTCTGTATCTATTCATGCCTATCTCCTCTAATGAGTTTACCCCCTCAATAGCCTTAACCGCTTCCGCAGGAATGTATCCTGAGAATTGAACAAATACGGTGTTAGGAGATATGTAGTTATCGAACTCCTCAACACTACCATTGAAAACAACAGTCCCTTCGCTCATCATAACAATCTGGTCGCATATAGCTTGTACTTCAGAAAGTATGTGTGTTGAAAGCAATACAGTTTTCTCTTGCGCAATATCCTTAATAAGTTTACGAATATCTAAAATTTGGTTAGGATCTAATCCGTTAGTAGGCTCGTCGAAGACCACCAATTGAGGGTCGTGAATAAGAGCTTGCGCAATACCGACACGCTGCTGATAACCACCCGAAAGGTTTCTAATAAGACGTTTTCTGAAGTGAGTAAGAGAACATAGCTCCATTACTCTTAACATAGCATCTTCAATTTCGTTTTTAGGAATATTCCTAAGAATAGCACTATGCTCTAAATATTCCTCAACAGTTAAGTCCATAAAGAGAGGTGGTTTTTGCGGAAGGAATCCTAAGAATTTCTTCGCAGCTATAGGGTCTTGCTTTATGTCAATATCATTTATTGTAATATTTCCTTGTGTTGCTTTTAGTACACCGCAAAGGATGTTCATCATTGTTGATTTACCGGCACCATTTGCTCCTAATAAACCGCAAATTCCACGCGATGGTATCTCTAAAGATACATCTTTTACCGCCCACTGAACACTATATCGGTGCGATAAATTTTCAATTTTAATAATTGTCTCTTTCATTTTATTTTATAATTTATTTTAGTTATTATCTTGACCTACGACGTACCCATAAAAGAATGGATATTATTAGTAGAGCTCCCGGTAAAATCCATTTCAGTATAAATTTCCATACCCTTGTGCCTTCAAGTGACATGCGAATATCATTATCAGGAAGAAGTGGTCGTGTCATTGGGATATGCAGTTTTTCTTCTGAAAGCCAGTAGAACGATCCTATATATACATTCCTATTACGATTAGATAGCTCGCGGAAACGGGCGCGTAGTCCATCGTTATCTATACAGTCGGCATCAGAAAGCATGACTATACGTTGCTCTTTCTCTCCAACCATTCTCTTTAGGGTGAAAGCCATTGGTATTGAGTCGCCACCTATCTCCCCAGCCGCACTATTTTCAACAGCAACATCGTCGATAAAATCGGTTGTTTCAATTTCATTCCAATATCTGTTCATTGGATGAGAAACAAGGAATGGGGTAACTTCAAATCCTAAATCTGCAGCTTTTGAATAATCCATAAGTACTGCCGTCTGCATAAGTGAGTAGTATGCCACATGGTTAAATAATGATGCAATATATTTAAACTCTTTTGCACCCTCTTCCGTAGGTCTACATACAACAACATCTGGATAGTTAACATCTTCACGCCTTAAAACTCCTGGAAGCGCCTTGAATCCAACCATCTCGTTTATTGGGTTCATAATCTCCTGACGAGTAGGTTCGTTGGCAATAAGCATGTTACCTCCTCTATCGATATAACGCTTAAGAACCTCTAATTTCTCTTTTGATAGAGCATTTCTACTCTCTGCAATTACAATAATATCAATTGAAGGGTCAATATCTTTATCAAGAGTTATTCTTTCGCAGTCAAATCCCATACTGTAAAGATTATCTCTCCATGCTGTATTGTATGCCATGCTTGAATATGAACGCTCGTCATACCTGCGCGTCGTACGTTCACCATTCCCCTCGACAAATCCTATTTTTTGTGGTTCTTGTACCATGCGAAGTAGATTCGATGATATCTCACGCTCATTAGGATGTCTGAAGTTGTCGTTATATAATCCCATGTATATTTTTCTACCATCTTTAGTATTGTAGGTTCTAAAGAAAGTCATCCCCCGCTTAGCTACATCCTCATATTGAGTAACTTCGGAGCCTGGCATATATATCATAGAGTCTTTTTTGTTCCAATAAGTTGTTCTAACGAAACCTAGTATGGAATATAAACCCTTCTCTTTTAATGGCTGAACTTTTACCTCTTTATCTATCCAGTCAAATGTTGGTGAGTTTGCAAGAGTATCATAATAACGTATATACTCAAACTTTATCCTCGGACTATAACGAGTGTATTTCTCAAATAATGCTTTATCATTAAGTTCGTTCGATAAATCTCCATAGCCTGCGGTCTCAATATCAAGTCCATTAACATATGTTTTAATGGTTAGGTTACTCTTTATCTTATCAAGTATCTCCTGACTTGACTTAGTTAGGGAGTTCTCTTTGTTCTTTGTTACATCCCAGTAAGTCAAAAATATTGGACGAGAAGTAATATATCCGATAAGACATGTTGCAGCAACTACTGCAGCGTAGCGACTCCACGACTTAACAAATTTAACCTTTTGGCGTATCGCCCACATACGAATAGTTGCTAAAGCGATAAACATACCTGAAATGGTGCAGTAGTATAATACATCTTCCGAAGTAATCAATCCATTTACAAATGTTGTGGTACGGTTACCCGGTGCTGCCCAATATAGAATATCTCTAATTATAGGTACATCTTGTCCGTAGCGATTAAGTAGATTAATACCCATAAGTACAAAGAATGTACCGGCGGCTGCTACCAACTGATAAGATGTTAACGATGATAATAATAGACCAACTGCTGCGTAGGTGCAGAATAGAAGGTATAGTCCAAACATACCTGATAATATATGTAGAATCTGCGGACTCTTGAGATATATGCATCCAACACCGGCAAAAATACCAACTATTGTCATAAACGCAATACCGTAAGCCATAAGAGATACGAACTTACCAAATATTATCTGAAAATTTGATACTGGCGATGAGTATACTAGTTTTATAGAGCCACTATTTAACTCCTTACTAATAATTCCCATCGTTAACAGTGGAACATATAGGTAAATATAGTTTGAAATTTTTGCTAATGTTCTACTACCAACATAGCTACCTGTTATACCTCTGTTAAATTTTAATCCCTCTAATTTAGCCTCAATTAGTGCATCATATATCATAGGAACGAACCCAGCTATCTGCACTGTCAGGATAATAAGGATAATCCACGCAATAGGCGAGAAGAACATCATTCTTAACTCGGTACGTGCAATACTAAGAATTTGTCTCATTTTTTATTTTTTCTTTGATAAAACTGCAAATACCTCGTCGAGCGAGCTTTTTTCTTCGCGTATCTCTAAAAGATTCCAACCTTTCTCGTATGATGCCTTAATAACCGCAGCAATCAAACGTTTAGTGTCAGTAGATTGAAGTCTGTATCTATTCATACCTATCTCCTCTAATGAGTTTACCCCCTCAATAGCCTTAACCGCTTCTGCCGGTATGTATCCAGAGAATTGAACAAATACGGTGTTAGGAGATATATAGTTATCGAACTCCTCAACACTACCATTGAAAACAACAGTACCCTCGCTCATCATAACAATCTGGTCGCATATAGCTTGTACTTCAGAAAGTATGTGTGTTGAAAGCAATACAGTTTTCTCTTGCGCAATATCCTTAATAAGTTTACGAATATCTAAAATTTGGTTAGGATCTAATCCGTTAGTAGGCTCGTCGAAGACCACCAATTGAGGGTCGTGAATAAGAGCTTGCGCAATACCGACACGCTGCTGATAACCACCCGAAAGGTTTCTAATAAGACGTTTTCTGAAGTGAGTAAGAGAACATAGCTCCATTACTCTTAACATAGCATCTTCAATTTCGTTTTTAGGAATATTCCTAAGAATAGCACTATGCTCTAAATATTCCTCAACAGTTAAGTCCATAAAGAGAGGTGGTTTTTGCGGAAGGAATCCTAAGAATTTCTTCGCAGCTATAGGGTCTTGCTTTATGTCAATATCATTTATTGTAATATTTCCTTGTGTTGCTTTTAGTACACCGCAAAGGATGTTCATCATTGTTGATTTACCGGCACCATTTGCTCCTAATAAACCGCAAATTCCACGCGATGGTATCTCTAAAGATACATCTTTTACCGCCCACTGAACACTATATCGGTGCGATAAATTTTCAATTTTAATAATTGTCTCTTTCATTTTATTTTATAATTTATTTTAGTTATTATCTTGACCTACGACGTACCCATAGTAATATTGCTACAGCAATAAGAATAGCTGGGAATACCCATTTAAGTATTATTCTCCATACTCTAAATCCTTCAAGAGTAAGTTTATAATCATCATCAGGAAGGCGTGGTCTGAACATCGGAACATGAAGTTCGTCGTGTGATAGCCACATGAAACTTCCAAGGTAAAGTAGATGTTGATATGTTGCTGTAAAATCTCTACGTCGCACAAGGTGCATCACCTCATTATTGCTTAAACAGTCGGCATCGGCTGTAATAATTATTCTTTGCTCTTTATTATTAATATTTA
>CAYIZU010000079.1:0-292 GCA_964367795.1 uncultured Rikenellaceae bacterium
ATATGAACATTAACTGTTGAGGTGGCAATTCCAATATCTTCGGCTATCTCTAAGTGGCTTTTGCCCTGCATTTTAAGCGTAAGAACCTTTTGCTGCTGCTCTGATAATTCAGATAAATATTTTTGTAGGTGTTGTAATGTTTCATCATCTTCTGTATCGTACTCTGAAAAAATCACAGATTCTATTAGGCGAGTTTTATTTGTGTCGGCAATTTTATAATTACGAATATGATTTAAACACCTATTTTTTACCATTGTATATAGGTATGCTCTTAAAGATTGTTTCGCGTCGA
>CAYIZU010000079.1:307-8625 GCA_964367795.1 uncultured Rikenellaceae bacterium
CTATCTCCTTATCCATAACATAATGAGCTGCAAAATGCCACAATTCTACAAAATTCTCTTCATAGAATTGTCCGATAGCATTCTTCTCACCCTCTATTACACGGCGATTAAAAGCTATATCATATTTCTCGCTGTTTTGTTTCATTTTATATCATGAAATAACAAATAACGTACAAAGGTAGGTTATTAAATTAATATTTCCAAATTTACTGATATTTAAATATAACGGCTATATCGTGGCTTTGTTATTTGGGAATTAATAATTATCTTTGCGCCTAAAGTATGCCTATTGTATAGGTAGTGATGTAATGATAAAATTTAAAAAATAGGTTATGGAAGAATATTTTTATGAGGCGTTTAATGGAATGCAACGTCTAGGACCAGGAAGTGATGAATCAACAATGCGTGCTTTAGGATATATGGATACAACACGCCCTATTCAGATTTTGGATGTTGGATGCGGTGTTGGTACGCACACCTTCTTGTTGGCAAAAGCACTTTCAAATGCTCAAATTATTGCAATAGATAATAATAAAGATTATATAGATATTCTCAATGCACGTGCTGTAGAATTAGGGCTGGCGGATAGAGTCAAAGGAATTGTTATGTCGATGTTTGAGATGACTTTCGATAATGCAACTTTTGACTATATATATTCGGAAGGAGCAATATATATAGCAGGTTTTATAAATGGATTACGCGATTGGAAACATTATCTGAAACCTTCGGGAGTGATAATTTGTAGTGAGATTAGCTGGATTACCGGTACTCCATCTGATGAAGCAAAAACGTTTTGGGAGAGTGGTTACTCGCAAATGGATAGTTTGCAGAATAAAATTATGCAGGCTCAAAATTTGGGATATGAATCGGTGGATTACTTTATCCTGCCTAAGGAAGATTGGACAGATAACTACTATGTTCCGTTACAAAAGAATCTTGATGGTATGCGTAAAAAATATATTGATAATGAAACGGCTTTGGAGGTTGTGGCAATGATTGAGCAAGAGATTGATGTATATGCCCGCTATGGCAATGAATATAGTTATGTTTTTTATGTGTTAAGAGCAAATTAGGGAGGGCTAATGAAATTGTCTCAAAAAAGAGGCTGCCTCGAAATAATTCGAGACAGCCTCATTTGACGGATACTCTTTTTAACCGCCTTTTAAGGGTCGACTATTTAGATCTACGGCGTAGCATGAAGAATATTGAGAATGCCAATACTGCCGCAGCAAATCCATACATAAATATGTACATAAGAACTTTAGCTGCTGTTTCAGATGTTTTTATAGTTGTATCTATTGATGACGGACGGCGCATATCAATAGGTGACTCTCCATCTGATAGCCAGTTAAATGTACCATTAATAAAATCGAAGTTACGCGTGTTGCGTCCAAAACTGTAGTAGCTGGCACCTAATACTTGACTACTAACAATATCAGCATCACCACCAATAACTATCTTTTGTGTCTTATCACCCACTTTTCTATCTAATGCAACAATCATAGGAATAGCCTCTTCAGATTTTTCTCCAACTTTTTCGTTGAGTGTTGGCACAATTTCATCAAAATAGCGCTGCTCTGTCTCATGCCAAGCATTGAACCCAACCTTAGTGGTATCAGTAACAAACATAGGGCGCACATTAAATCCTTTATCAGCAACCTGCTTTACAGATGTAGCACGATTAGATGCTAAAGTGTAATATTTACGTTGGTAGAATAGGTTATAGAAATAAGATATTTCAGGAGCATGTTCCGTTGGACGTAAGAATATATAGTTAACATCGTTTCCTTTTGTTGGTTGAACAACAATCCCGTTTTGCAGCTCGACACCGAATTGTTCAATAATATCATTGATATATGTTGTTCTATATGGCTCGCCAAGAATTAGTAGGTTTCCACCTTTATCAATATATTTCTGATAGTTCACCTTCTCCTCTGGTGTCATTGGAGAGCGCATATCCGCAATAACAAGGATATTTATATCGTCTGGTATTGGCTTATCAAGAGTTACATCCTCAACATCAAATCCCTGATTATATAGCGATGCACGAGATTTTTTACTGATAAATGCATAGTAGTTATCTCCGCCGGCATCCAACCCATTACGTTCGTTATGACCTTGTAAGAATGCCACTTTCGGGAATTCCATATCAGTTAAACGCTTTAAACCAGCCGATATATTCCCTTCGTTAGGAACAACTATCATATCGTCGAAATACCTGATGAATCCCTTTTTTCCATTCTCTAATTTTGCAACCTTCACAAGTTGGAAACCCTCATCTTTAAGTGTCGGCTCTTTTTGTAGAATCTCAGCTTCAGTCTTAAGTCTATACTTTGACACATCAAACCTTTTTGCATAATCATCGCGAATTTCATCTCTGGTTTGATCTTTTCTTGCATATTTTAATATGTCATTCGTGAAATTAGGATGACTTTCAGAGTAGTAGTAGTTATATTTCAATTTTGTCTCTGGCTTAAAACGAGTGTACATTGACATAAATTCAATATCCCTAAGCTCTGTCCTTGGAATAGCTCTATACACAAACTTATATATATCATAGATATTTGTATATGTTCCAATCTCTAAATCACCCTCAAGGTTATTAACAATTTCTTGAGACGATTTCGTTAGAGTATTTGGCTCAAAGCGCGCATTATCCCAATATATTTTTAGTACTGGACGAGAACTAAGATATGCAACAGCTGCTAAAGAGGCGAAAAGAATACCATAATAATAGAATTTTCTTCTTGGGCTACGCACTTCACGCTTTAATTTCAAGCGTATAATTGTTAAATATATGAAGAATAGAGGTACTGCTGTGAAATATAGTAAGCCTTCAGTTGAAACTAGACCTCTTACAAATGTACCTGCGCGACCTGGCATTGATAACCAGTATGTTATATCTCGTACAAAAGGAACGGTTTGCCACCATGTGCCCACAAGGCTAAAGAAGGTCAAAACAACAAATGTACTTAAGGCAACCACCATCTGATATGAAGTAAGACTTGACATGTATAGTCCTATCGAACCATAGGTACATATAAGTAAGAATATACCTAATAGACCTGTTAGTATGAGTGGTATATCAACATTGTCAACAGTGATAATTGCTATTATTGAATTAATGGCTAAAACACCTACCATCACAAGTGCATAGGCTACTACCGATAAAAATTTACCAAAAACAATCTGACTATTAGTTATCGGAGAAGAGTAAAGTAACTTTATTGAACCATTACCCACTTCCCTACTAATCAAGCCCATTGTTAATAATGGAATATATAGATATACAACATTTAGAACATTAGTAAAATATCCTCTTTGTGAATTGAAAATAGATGCAGTAATATTTCTTGACGCACCATACTTATCAACTGTTGCAGATACACCCTCTAATATATTGTAGAAAGGAATACTTGTTTGGATTATAAATACCACCAATATGAACCATGCAATTGGTGAGAAAAACAGGTCTTGTAACTCTGATTTTACTATCTTTAATACTTTTCTCATATTTTTATGTTATTTTGCGTTTTGTGATAATGCAGCGAATACATCATTCATTGAATTCTTTTCAGGATATATCTTCATTAAATCCCAATTCTTCTCTAAGTTCAGTTTGTTAATTGCACGAATTGTTTCGTTAACATCCGAGCTCTTAATACGATACTCCGTTTCCGAAATAGATTCTATACCAATAACACCGTTAATCTTCTCTAACTCTTCAGTAGGAGGCATTTGTAACAGTTGCACAAATATAGAGTCCGGAGAAAGGTAGTTATCAAACTCCACTGTTGTACCATTAAATATTATATTTCCATGCTCTATCATTATAATTCTATCACATATAGCCTGTACCTCAGAAAGTATATGTGTCGACAAAATAACAGTACGTTCCTTTGCTATATCTCTAATAACACTACGTACCTCTAATATTTGATTAGGGTCAAGACCATTTGTAGGTTCGTCTAATATAACAATATCTGGTTCATGGATGATGGCTTGGGCAATTCCCACACGCTGTTGGAAACCGCCCGATAGACTCTTAATAACCCTCTCTTTCATATGGTTAAGCCCACAAATATCCATTACACGCTTGATAGCTGCTTCTGTCTTGTCGGCAGGGATATCTCTTAGTGCCGCGCAGAAATCCAAATACTCTAATATTGTCTTTTCTGGATGTAAAGGTGGTTTTTGAGGTAAGAAACCAATTTTTCTCTTTGATTCAACTGGGTTAAGAATGGTGTTGATACCTGAAATTTCTACCTCCCCTTCAGTTTGTCTGATTACTCCGCAAGTAATGTTCATTAGCGTTGATTTTCCTGCTCCGTTAGAGCCAAGTAATCCATAAATACCTCTATTCGAGATAGATATGTTAATGTCCTTAATCGCCCACTTAACATTATAGCGATGCGAAAGGTTGCTAACCTTTAAGATTTGTTCATTCATGAATTTTTAAATTAGTTGTTATGTAAATATGGTAATGTCGAATTTTACTTACGTGGCGCAAGATAATAATATTTTTTTAAATATACAATATTTACATAAAAAAAAGCATCTTTTTTTACAAGATACTTTTTTATAGTTTTTCCAATACGCCTTCTAACCACACCATCTGTTGCTCAATGGTCATATTGCTATTGTCAAGAATAATGGCATCATCGGCTCGACGAAGTGGGCTTTCTGCCCGTGTTTGGTCAAGCAGGTCTCTTTCATTTATATTATCTTTCACCTCTGCCATAGATACTTTATCTCCTTTTGCCAATAATTCATCATAACGCCTTTTAGCGCGTACATCATTAGAAGCGGTCATGAATATTTTAAGCTCCGCATTAGGGAAGACAACTGTCCCAATATCTCTACCATCCATTACAATGCCCTTTTTTTTCCCCATTTCCTGCTGAAGTGCTACCATGCGAGTGCGTACTTCTGCTATACTACTGATAATACTAACATATCTATTAACCTCCATTGAGCGTATTTCGTTACTGACATCTTTATTGTTAAGGAGTACTATGTTCTCTTTATTATTAGCTATTAATGAAATATTAATATCTGGAAGAGACATAATTATATACTCCTTATTCACGGCCTCGTCAGATATGTACCCATTGTTAATCGCATAAAGAGTAACAGCACGATACATAGCTCCAGTATCAATAAATACATAGTTGTATTTGTTTGCTATAACTTTTGCAAAACTACTCTTCCCACATGAAGAAAATCCATCGATTGCTATTATTATTTTACGCATAGTGATTAAATATGTATCTCAATAAAAGATGTTATTATTGCTAAAAGTCCTAAAAACGATATTGCAAGACCCGCAATCTTATTAATATAGTATATATGTTTTACAGAGAATCTTTTACGAAGTAGATTAACTGAAAATATCAATATAAACCACCACATAAAAGCACCTAAAAGTACCCCTATTATCATCATTATATGTGTAGGTAAGGTGAAATGGTAATCTCCTATTTTAAAAGCAGCAAACCATCCAAAAAAGACAAGTATGTATGCCGGATTACTTAATGTAAGACCAAATATAGAGAAAAAGTCCTTTATTAATCCACGTTTACTATGCCTATTTCTTCGTATGCCAGAATATTGCTTCTCCAAAAATAGTTTAATACCTATGATAATGATAAGTAAGCCTCCTATTATCTTAATGATATGAATATGGCGTTCAATATAGGGAAGCACAATAGCATAAAAGAATAGTGCTACAGTGGCGAATATTACATCGGCGGTTGCAGCTCCAAAACCAGAGACTAATCCCGATAAAAATCGTTTATTAATAGTTCTCTGAATGCAAAGTACGCCTATCGGTCCTAAGGGTATTGATGCCAATAATCCGATAAGTATTCCGTGCACAAATATGTTAAATACATCACTCATTAGTTAATAATGATTTTCAGTTCTCTAATCGTGTTAAATGAGGCTCGTTGTTCAGCTTCCTTCTTTGATCCACCTATTCCATATCCATAATCCTTGCCAGATATTGTTACAATAGCAATAAATTGAGGATCACTATTGGTATACTCTTCGCCATGTTTAGACTGTATCGAAAAGTTTTTCTTGTTCTTTTGACACCACTCGATAAGACGACTTTTATAGTCTGTCTCTGTCTCTGTTACTATTTCTAAGTCGAGATACTTCTTAAATATTTTGTTAATTAGTAGTCTATTAGTGAAGTTATACCCTTTATCCAAATATATTGCCCCCATCATTGCCTCAAAGGCATCTCCATTTAGATTTTTCTTGTTTAGTGTTGCACTACTTTGTGCTACGATATACTTGGATATACCAATTTGATCAGAGAGTTGATTAAGGCTATTACGCGACACTATTTTAGATCGCATTTGAGTAAGAAACCCCTCATTTTCATATGGATACTCTACATATAGCATGTCTGAAACTACAGCCTCAATTATTGCATCTCCTAAATACTCCAGTCGTTCGTTATTTATCAAAGTTCCGTTTTCAAGCGTTACAGATGCTGACTTGTGAACTAAAGCCAACTTGTATATCTCAATATTATTTGGATATATCCCTAAAATTCTCCTTATGGCGCGATAATAGTACCTATCGGGACTAAAATTTGCCTTTATATGAAATTGTAAAAAATTTATCACTCTTTTATATTTAACCACCAAAAGAAGTTGTCTCTTATGACAACTTCTTTATATATTATAAGAATTAGCTGTAGGACTATCCTACAACGATATTACTCTTCGTACCTCTTCAATATAATTGTTGAATTGTGCCCTCCGAAACCAAATGTGTTACTCAATGCATAAGTTATATCACGCTTTTGTGCCTTATTTAGTGTAAGGTTCAAACGAGCATCAATTTCAGGATCTAAATTCTCATTATTTATTGTTGGAGGTATTATACCTTTCGTTAAAGCCATGATACAAGCTAACGCTTCAACCGCTCCCGCTGCACCTAATAGGTGACCAGTCATAGATTTCGTAGCACTTATATTTAATTTATATGCATGCTCACCAAATGTAGATAATATACTCTTTATTTCAGCAATATCACCAACTGGGGTAGAGGTGCCATGAGTATTGATATACTCAATATCCTCCAACGATATGTTAGCATCTTTAATTGCATTCTCCATTGAGAGTTTTGCTCCATTTCCATCTGGATGAGGTGCAGTAAGATGATAAGCGTCGGCACTCATACCGCCACCTACTATCTCAGCATATATAGTAGCTCCACGTTTTTTTGCATGTTCAAGCTCCTCTAATATAAGAGCAGCTCCCCCCTCTGCTAACACAAAACCATCACGATTGACATCAAATGGTCGTGATGCTTTCTTTGGATCGTCGTTACGTGTTGACAGCGCTTTCATAGCACTAAAACCACCAATACCTGCCTCGGCAACCGCAGCCTCCGAGCCTCCAGCAATGATGATATCAGCTTTCCCATAGCGTATCAACATAAGGGAATCAATTAGAGCATGACTTGATGATGCACACGCAGAAACCGTTGAGTAGTTAGGTCCCATAAGACCATACTTCATTGATATATGTCCTGCCGCTATATCTGCAATCATTTTTGGTATGAAGAATGGGTTAAAGCGTGGAACGCCTTCACCTCTTGTGAAACTCATCACCTCCTCTTGGAATGTGATAAGACCACCTATTCCCGAGCCCCATACCACCCCTGCACGAGTAGCATCAAATTTACCTGCCTCTAATTTAGAGTCATTATATGCCTGTTCAGCAACACACATAGCATACTGAGCGTATAGGTCGTACTTCCTTGCCTCCTTACGATCAAGTATTGTATTAGGATCAAATCCTTTAACCTCACAAGCTATTTGCGTTTTGAAATTGGCAGTATCAAAGCGTGTAATTCTATCAGCTCCACTAACACCCTCTTCCAAATTGCGAAAATATTCCTCAATGCTATTCCCAAGTGGGTTAATGGTACCTATTCCAGTTACTACAACTCTTCTTGTTTCCATTTTCTAATCCGTTTTACTTGCACAAATAAAGGGGTGCTCTAATAATTCACTTTCATACTTTAGCCTAAAAAATTACTAAAGCTTTGGAAGTCAATTATTAGAACTCCCCCAATTTTAAATCTATTTGAGGGTGGCCCCTCAATAAATCTTTTTAATATTCTCGGGTATTAACCCTTCTTCTCTAACAGTAAAAATTACTGCTTGTTCTCTGTTATGTAGTTGATAGCATCTCCTACTGTAACAATTGTCTCCGCTTTGTCATCTGGGATTTGAATATCAAACTCTTTTTCAAACTCCATGATTAACTCAACTGTGTCAAGTGAATCTGCTCCTA
>CAYIZU010000080.1:0-8582 GCA_964367795.1 uncultured Rikenellaceae bacterium
TTTCTATGTGGACGGTTTCCGCAGTATGACGGTAGGAAGAACATTGTGGCTAATTATAGCCATAAAATTGTTTATTATGTTTGCCGTTTTGAAAGTTTTCTTCTTTAAATATGAGCATAGCGGCATGAGCAAAGATGAAAGGGCACAAAAGGTTCTTAATACACTAACAACTCGTAAAAACCTTCAATAATCACTTAAATATATTATTAGTATGACAATTTTAACTTTAACGGAAAGTGTTGATTGGTCGAGGGCATTATTTGCTCTTACAGCAATGTATCACTGGCTATTTGTTCCTTTAACTCTTGGACTCGGGTTCATCTGTTCAATAATGGCTACAATACATTATCGAACGAAAGATCCAAAATGGAAAAGTACAACTAAATTCTGGATGACCCTTTTTGCAATTAACTTTGCTATTGGTGTTGCAACGGGTATTATCTTAGAATTTGAGTTTGGTACAAACTGGTCTAACTACTCCTATTTTGTTGGAGATATATTTGGAGCCCCATTGGCAATAGAGGGGATACTCGCATTTTTTATGGAGTCAACATTCCTTGCAGTGATGTATTTTGGATGGGATAGAGTATCACCGCGTTTTCACCTTATATCGACATGGCTTACTGCAATAGGTGCTAATATATCAGCGGTGTGGATATTGGTTGCAAATAGTTGGATGCAGTATCCGGTTGGAATGCGTTTCAATCCCGAAACAATGCGTAATGAAATGTACGATTTTTGGGCTGTTGCTACTTCCGATGTTGCCATAAATAAGATAGCGCACACTACTCTCTCATCGTTTCTTCTTGCTGCTGTATTTGTTGTTGCAATATCGGCATGGTATATATATAAAGGGAGAAATATTGATTTTGCGAAAAAGAGTATTCGTGTAGCATCCATATTCGGTTTGGCATCGGCTCTATTAACAGCTACCACAGGAGATACGTCGGGATACCTCGTGGCAAAACACCAACCTATGAAGTTTGCTGCAATGGAGGGTCTTATGGATGGAGGTCACGATTTGAGCCTTACGGCAATAGGTATAGTTAGAGGAAACTTTGATGGCACTTTATCAGAGAGCAATAACGATGCAGTAAAGTATAAAATAGAGATACCAAGCATGCTAACACTTCTTGCGACACGCGGTGATGGCTCGTACACCCCCGGTATTAACGACCTGATAAACGGTAATAGCAATGAAGGTATTCTATCGACTATGGATAAAATAGAGCGAGGGAAATATGCAATTGGTAAGCTTAAAGAGTACAACGAAGCAAAGAAACGAGACGATGAAGCTACCGTAGAAGAGGTAAAAGCACTTTTCAACTACGACACAAAAGAGGGGCAAGATTTTTTAGGCAACTACTTTAGATATTTCGGATATGGCTATTTCTCTTCTCCATGGGATGTTGTTCCAAATGTGGCACTTATTTTTTATAGTTTCCGTGTAATGGTAGGTGTTGGGGTGCTGACAATACTACTTTTCATGCTATTTTTATATCTATCATATAAGAATATGCTTGAACGATATAAACTTCTACTCATTGCTGCTATCATAGCACTACCTATAACATATATTGGTAGTCAAGCTGGCTGGATTGTTGCAGAAGTTGGTCGTCAACCTTGGACTATACAAGATATATTACCAACCATTGCATCGGTATCTGATATAACAAGCGGTGCTGTTAAGACAACATTCTATCTGTTTGTGGTACTCTTCACAACACTATTAGTGGCAGAGTTAAGGATAATGTATAAGCAGATAATAAAAGGTCCAAAAGATATTAACGAATAAAATTAATAGATATGTCATATATATTTTTACAACAATATTGGTGGTTTATAATGTCGCTGCTCGGTGGTATACTGGTATTTCTACTATTCGTGCAAGGAGGACAGTCGCTAATTGGAAGGCTTGGAAAGAGCGAAGCTCAAAAAGGTATGATAATAACAGCTATGGGGCATAAGTGGGAGCTTACGTTTACCACTCTTGTAACATTCGGAGGAGCATTTTTTGCCTCTTTCCCGCTGTTCTATTCAACAAGTTTTGGAGGAGCCATATATGTTTGGCTTGCGATACTTATATGCTTTGTCCTTCAAGCTGTGTCATATGAATACCGCAAAAAACAGGGAAATATGCTTGGAGCGCGCACATATGAAGCTTTTCTTATGATAAATGGTATATTGGGGACAATACTTCTCGGAACAGCTGTTGGTACACTGTTCACAGGAGGTGATTTCATCATTGACAGAAATAATATATTAATGATTGATGGTGGAAATAATATAATAAGTCGATGGCAGAACGGGTGGCATGGTTTGGAGGCTGTTTTGGATTATCGCAATGTGGCATTAGGACTTGCACTATTCTTCCTTGCACGTATTTTAGGTATTCAATATCTTAATAACACTGTTGAGGATAATAATATAAAGGAGCAATCTAAGAGGGTATTTATCATTTCATCGGTGGGCTTTCTTTTAACTTTTTTAACGTTTTTAATATCTATACTTATGTCGCAAGGTATGGAATTAGGAGCCGATGGCACCGTTACGGCAGTAAAATATAAATATTTTTTAAATTTTGTAGATATGCCACTTATTGCGATACTATTTTTAGCTGGGGTAGTAATGGTTTTATATAGTATGGTGCTTACAATATTTAAAAATTCATCGCCTCGAGCTATATGGTTTGGAGGGGTGGGAACAGTTATGACAGTAACGATGCTACTTCTTGTTGCTGGCTACAATAATACCTCTTTTTATCCTTCATTGGCGGATGCTAATAGCTCTCTGTTTATAACAAATAGCTCCTCAAGCCATTTTACACTCACTACGATGTTCTACGCATCATTTATGATACCTTTTGTTTTGGCATATATTTGGTATGCGTGGAAGGAGATGAATAGAAAGAAAATATCGGAAGAAACAATAAAAAACGAAACAACATATTAATGTATAATTTAATTTTTAAAAAAATGGAATCAATTATCAATTCAAGAGTACCTGAATTCTCGGTACAAGCATTTCACAATGGTGAATTTAAAACAATTACTAACAAGGATGTAGAGGGCAAATGGGCTATCTTCTTCTTCTATCCAGCAGACTTTACTTTCGTATGTCCTACAGAGTTGGTTGATATGGCGGATAAGTATGCTAAATTCCAAGAGATGGGAGTTGAGGTGTACTCAGTTAGCACCGACTCGCACTTCGTTCACAAAGCATGGTACGACACCTCTGATAGCATACGTAAAATAACATATCCTATGCTTGCAGATCCAACAGGACACCTATCGCGTAGCTTCGGCGTTATGATTGAAGAGGCAGGTATGGCATATCGCGGTACTTTCGTTGCAGATCCAGAAGGACTTATTAAACTTGTTGAAATACAAGATAATAGCATAGGTCGTAATGCCGATGAATTACTTCGTAAGGTTGAGGCTGCACAGTTTGTGGCAAATCACGATGGTGAGGTGTGTCCTGCTAAGTGGAAAAAAGGCGAGGAGACTCTTAAGCCAAGTATCGACCTTGTAGGTAAAATATAGTGCATTCTTTTAATCATTAGGGGAGTTCTAAAAACTGCTTTTATGTGATGCGCTTTCATGGTTTAGGATTTTTGTGATTTGAAAAATCAGCCTTTAGTGGTTCTAAAGGTCGATTTTATAAACCCGCAAAAATACAAATCAGCGAAGATGCAGCGCGTGAAATGAGTTTTTAGAAGTTCCCATTAAATCGCAGCCCCCTAAAAGGGCAGTTAAATAATAAAGTTATGTTAGATAATTCAACTAAAGAGCAACTAAGAGGTATCTTTGACGCTCTTAAATCGGAATACACATTTGATATTGAACTCGCGCCATCACACGATAATCGCGATGAATTAATAGAACTTCTTGGCGATGTCGCAGAATGTTCGGATAAGATTTCTCTCATTGAGAGAGTGGGAGATAATCTATCATTTACAATATTAAAAGATAATAATCCTACGGGAATAATTTTCCGTGCGGTACCTAATGGTCATGAATTTAACTCATTACTTTTGGCCATACTAAATGCTGACGGAGTTGGTAAAAATTTTCCCGATGAATTTACCATTAAGCGCATTAAGGCATTAAAAACGCCTATTAAGCTATCAACCTATATGATGCTCACTTGCACCAAGTGCCCGGATGTTGTTCAAGCTCTAAATATAATGTCCATATACAATGAAGGCATAACTCACGAGGCGGTGGATGGAAATATATATCTTGAGGAGGCTCGTGCTCTTAATGTACACGCTGTACCTGCTGTTTATGCGGATGGAGAGCAGATACACGTGGGAAGAAGCTCGCTTGGTGAGCTATTGGATAAGTTAGAGGAGAAGTATGGTTCGGCAAATGAAGTGGTTTCAACAGAGGTACAAGAGTATGAATTTATTATTCTTGGTGGTGGTCCAGCTGGTGCAACAGCTGCCATATATGCTGCGCGTAAAGGGATAAAAGTTGCCGTTATAGCCGGTAAGATAGGCGGGCAGGTTAATGACACGGTTGATATTGAGAACATATCATCAATATTAAGGACAACTGGAGAAAGCTTTGCCAGTGACCTACGCGAGCACATGAAGGCATATGATGTGCATATATATGAAAACAGACAGATAGAAAGTTTTGAGGTTATTGATGGTGTTAAGACAGTGAAAGTAAAGGGAGGAGAACAGTACTCTGCACCTATCATTATCATAGCGACAGGTGCTAAATGGCGAAAACTTAACGTTCCCGGTGAAGAGCAATATTTAGGGCGTGGTATATCTTTCTGTCCTCACTGCGATGGTCCTTTCTTTAAGGATAAAAAAGTTGCTGTTATAGGTGGTGGTAACTCGGGTATTGAGGTTGCAATAGATCTTTCTCGTATATGCTCGGAAGTTGTTGTTATTGAATATATGGAGGAGTTAAAAGCCGATAAGGTACTGCAAGACAAGGCACGCGAGACTCCAAATATTGAAATAATAACCAATACCGAAACGGTAAAAATACGAGGTGATAAGAAAAAAGTGACTTCGCTTGTATGCCGTAACAGGAGTACAGGAACTGAAGAGGAGATGGAGTTAAGCGGTATATTTATACAGGTTGGACTTGAACCAAACTCCTCACTATTTGAAGGTAGTGTTGAGGTAAATAAGCGCGGAGAGATTGTTGTTGACAAAGATGGACGTACATCTGCGAAAGGGATATATGCCATAGATGATGTTACGGATGTCTCATATAAACAAATCGTAATATCAATGGGTGAAGGGGCAAAAGGGTCGCTTGCAGCTTTTGATGATATGATAAGAGGTGAGATATAGGGTGATATACGTGTAACTCATATTTTTGGGCTTTTTTAGTCAAAAGTATCTCATAGTTCACACAAAATAAAGTGCTGTAATACAGCACTTTAAATAATTCTTATTATTTTTTTTCATAAAAAAATGCATGAATGTTGATATTATTAAATAAAATATTTGTATTTTTGCATCTGAAATTATGGAGCGTTTAATTAATACATTTATAAGGGGCTAAATTGTTTTACAATGGCTGCGCCTTTTGGTAATTATTCCTTTATTTATTAATACTTTTCTTTAAAGGTGTGTTATAATAATTGCTTTTGGGCAATTTGATTTTGTTGTTTAGGCTATTATTGTTTTCGTTTATTGACTTTTAGTGGTTCTAAATGCGATAAACGAAAGTAGAAACAGACAAGCAAGAAAATAGAAAGTGGTTAAAATGAATTATTAGAACTCCCCTTAAGATGGTATCGCGGATAATGCGAATATATTTGTGTGTTTACACAAGAGTAAAAAATCGAATTATTATATTTTGAAATGGATAAGAATTATAACTCGACAAGGGATAAATTAATACTTCCCGAGTATGGTAGAAATGTTGTGACTATGGTTAATGAGCTCTTACGAGTTGAGGAGAGGGAGGAACGAAATAAACAAGCACGCATTATTATTGATGTGATGGGTAACATAAACCCAACACTTCGTGATTCACATGACCATAAACATAAGCTATGGGATCACTTACATATATTAGCTGATTTTGCTTTAGATATTGATTCTCCTTATGAAAAACCTATGCGAGATGTTCTTATTGCTCGACCAGAGAGGATAAAATACAGAAAACGATACATAGCACACAAACAGTATGGTAACAATGTGAGAGAGGCGATACAGCTACTATGCGAAAATAGAGATAAAGAACCTACTCAAGAAGTGACACAAATAGCATCTAATATTGCTGTGTTTATGAGACAAAAGTCATTTGAGTATAATAATGAATACCCTTCTAATGAAGTAATCATATCCGATTTTAATAGATTTTCGCGTCGCGAAGTGGAGTTAAATATTGATGCATTAGATGGCTCAAAAGTTGCCGTAGCAAGAGCAAATATAAGCCAAAGAGCTATGCAGAATGTGCGAGGGATAAGTCAAGGGGCGGCTTCATCGCTGGCACGACGCCCAGCAAAAGGGCAAAATAAGCAGCAAAAGAATGGCAAACAGCAACATGCTCTTCAAAAAGGAAAATAGTTAGCACACCATAAGATAATACACGTATGTACTTAAAGAAATTAAACATATTAAATTTTAAAAGTATAGTATCGGCTGACTCCATCTTTAGCGAAGGTATTAACTGCTTTGTTGGAGACAATGGAGCAGGTAAAACAAATATTCTTGAAGCAATACACTATATATCGCTATCTAAAAGCTTTGTCGGGACAACCGATAGGCAAAACATAACCCATAACGAGGAGTTCTTCATGCTTGAGGGTGAGTACCTACACCATAACGGGGTAGAAAATCGGTATAACTGTAGCTACTCGAAAAAGAATGGAAAGAGTATAAAAAAGAACGACAAAAGTTATCAGAAAATCTCTGAGCATATAGGAGCTATCCCTGTTGTGACAATAACCCCTAAAGATAATATGCTTATCGAAGAATCGGGGGAGGCGCGCCGTAAATATATTGATACATATATATCACAATATAACCCTGAATACCTCAATGCACTTATAAAGTATAATGGCGTAATAACACAACGAAATCAACTACTGCGTGAAGGAGATAGAAAGGAGATAAATGATATGATAGATATATATAACTATCAGGCTATTCCATATGCGGAAAAAATATATCAAACAAGGCGTAACGTGATAAAGGAGCTATTACCAGTTGTTAGTAATTATTACTCTATAATCAGTGATGGTGTTGAGGATGTTGATATAGAGTATTCATCACAACTTCACACATCATCGCTATTAGAGCTTTTCGAGGAACGTGTGGATAAAGATATAGCTTTAGGCTATACAACGGTGGGAATAGGCAAAGATGATATAAAATTAAATCTTAAGGGACATCCAATAAAGCGATTTGGATCGCAAGGGCAGCAGAAGTCATTATTAATAGCGTTGAAATTGGCGCAATATGATATATTATCACAAAAACGAGGCTTTAAGCCTTTGTTATTGCTTGACGATCTATTTGATAGGCTCGATGCATCGAGAGTTGAAAGGCTTATAGATATAGTACAGGAGAAGAATTTTGGGCAGATATTCATCACAGATTGCGACAAGGAGCGTGTAGAAAATCTTTTACAGGTCGTTGATAATGACTGCTCCATTTTTGAAATATATAATGGCGAGATATCACATGGATAGAAAATACCCTGTTCGCATTGGTGAACTCATTGATAAACATATAAAAAATAGCGAGCCGTTCACTAATGCAATGAAAGAGGATACGGTTATGAGTAATTGGGGAAGAGTTGTTGGTGAAAACATTGCATCATGCACCACGAAACTCTACATGAGAAATAACAAGTTATATGTTGGTTTCTCTTCTCCAATAGCAAGAACCGAGTTTATGCAGATACGTAAGCAAGCACTTTACAAATTAAACCAAATAGCTGGCGAAAGATATGTGAAGCTTATCGTTGTGATTTAATGGGGTCAGTGCAAATTGCCGGTGTAGTGTATGAAGGCTTTTCCCAAAATCACTTCATCTTCGGCACCTTTCCCGCACTATAAATCCTCACGATCGTAAGGTCGCTCCGGTGTTAGAGTGCGTAAAACGCACCAAAGCTAAAGCAATTTAGAAAAAGCGGACATCCTACTAGCTATCTAAAAATTAGATATTAAGTCTCTCTCCACTGGAAACTTTCATTGAGCCATTTAATGGGTTCGCCCGTAGTATAGGAATATAGGCTACTTAGTCGACCCTTAAAAAGGCATTAATTATTTGACATATAATAAAATAACTGTTAAAATATTTTGTAAATTCTGCAAAATCTCGGGGCGACCCCCTCGATTATGACGTGACCGTTTGGGTGTGAATAATTTCTCCAAGTCTGCAATAGGTAGAAGGGATTTTAACACTCCTAACTTACTATTCTCAAACCCTGAGATATGTGATTTTACATAATCGTACTCCGTAAAGCTAAATGTTGAGGTTATTTCAGTTATTTTTGTTAAGTTTTCGGTATCACCCGTTTCAATTAAGGTGATTTTTTAGGGTAATTCGCAAAACTCTGTTTTGTGAATTGTCCTAAACGAGCGATAGCGAGCGAGTG
>CAYIZU010000081.1:0-8576 GCA_964367795.1 uncultured Rikenellaceae bacterium
TAGAACTATCATATTAAACATTAGTCCCTCTATGCCTACACCTGTATATTGCGATGATGCAGCTATGAGTAATCCTATTCCAGCACCAATAAGAGGTCCTATATATGGTATAACATTCAGAACTCCCGTTATGAGAGCAATCAAGAAAGACGTTGCAATATCAAGCCCAATAAAATAGAGTCCAATTGTTATGACAATGGTCTTAATGGTCGACTCTATGATAACCCCAATGAAGTATTTTGAGATTAATGTTATTGATGATTTAACAGCACCACCAACACTCTTTTCATATCTGTTAGGGAACATAATAATTATCCACTTTGTGAATAATCTCTCATCTTTCATAAAGAAGAATGTTATAAATGTTATTGAGAATAGGGCGACGAAAGCAGTTGTTACAAAATCAATAACAGCAGCAACACTGTCAAGTGACGAGTCGATAATATCGTTAAAACGCGAATGAATCTCAGCAACGATATCTTCTGTTGATAGCTTTAATTCGTAGTTGAAATGCGAAGAGAAGAATGTTTTTAGCTCCTCAATCGGCTTATCAATTGATACAACAAAATTATCTAACCCATTTATGGCAAAGGTTTGTAACTCGCCATAAACGAGAGGAATAAAAAGATAAGAGAAAATATATGCCAGCCCCCACATTATCATCAATGTAATTGCCGAAGACAACCATTTAGGCATGTATATATTTTTATAGTTGAGTCTACACAGAGCATCAACCAGTGGTTTTCCCATTAAAGATAAAACCCCTGCAATCAATATATAAGATACAATATTACTAAAGAACCATATTAAAAATATGATTATAGCAGCTGTAAAGCCTCCAATAATATATCTCTCTAACTTTCCCATCTCTATTTATTAAAGGTTGCAATAACAGATTGCGACCCTACAACTTTATCTCTTAATTTAACAGCTACATCGCAATCCAAAGGTAGGAATAAATCTATTCGCGAACCAAATTTAATGAATCCGAAGCGATTATTTTGCACGGCCTTTTCACCTTCACAGACATACGAAACAATACGCCTCGCAACATAACCAGCAACCTGACGGAATAACACCTCTCCGTTGTCTCCTTCAACCACTGTTGTAGTTCGTTCATTCTCTGTTGATGACTTAGGATGGTTTGCAACAATAAATTTACCATGGTGATGACGAAAATATTTTACCTTGCCACCAATAGGATACCAGTTAGCATGAACATTCCACACCGACATAAATATTGATACTTGTAATCGCTCTTCTTTGAAGTATTCTCCCTCATAAACCCTTTCAACAGCCACGATAGTGCCATCAGCAGGTGAATAGATAGTTTTATCATCCTGTAATAATTCCCTTTTAGGTAAACGGAAGAATCGAAGTATAAAGCACCATTTAAGAAAAAGAAATATACTCACTATGTATGCTAAAGTGAGTAGTTTAAAGAAGAATAGCCCTCCGATAATAACACCAAAAGTTACTCCACATATTAAAATTATTTTATTTCCCTCTTTTGCTATCTTCATATCATTTAAGTTAAATAATCATAAAAACCCAGTTTACTATATAGTAGGCAGGTACTGCGAAGAATAGGGCATCAAAACGATCCCATATCCCACCGTGACCGGGTATCACACTGCCAGAATCTTTAACATGCATTTCACGCTTTATTAATGATTCGAAGAGGTCTCCATATACTGATGCCACAGACACGAAACCTCCGATGACTGCATATTGTATTATCGAAGCGTCAAAATAGTAGTATGCTGCCAATACAGATATTGCTATTGTCACGGTAAAGCCGCCCCAGAAGCCTTCCCACGACTTCTTAGGCGATACTCGTTTAAAAAGCTTATGTTTTCCGAAAAGCACTCCGAAAAGATATGCGCCCACATCGTTACCCCATACTAAACATAGTATTAAGATAACACTCTCTGATTCTATGTCGAAAAGAAGTAGGGTAGGTATCATTATATATAAGAGTACACTAATCTCACTACCAACGGCAAGTATTGAGCTCCACTCCTTGCGATAAATCTCAACTGTAAGACGTATCAATATAAGAAGAACAAATACAGGAAGTGCCATAAGAGAACTATACTGGTATGTAAATAGTAAAATAGCGAATAACGCAATGGTAAATGCCCCGCCCGCAAATAGGCGCACCTTACCACTATGGTTAACTAACGAAAATATCTCTTTCATTGCAAAAAGCCCGATGATAGAGAAAATAATCGCTTTACTTAGCTCACTCCACAATATTGCTCCAATTAGTATGGCGGCTAAGATTATTCCGCTTATACTTCTTACTATAAAGTTCTTCATACCCTGCTTAGGTTATACTATTATCATTTTCTTCCTCTTTTTCTTCTTCTTCTTTCTCTTGCTCCTCTATCTTATGAAGCTCCTCTAATGCTCTATCTCTTTCTGTTTTAACGCCACGTGAAAGAGTTTCAACCTCTTCTCCATTTTCGTTTTTGCGCTTACCAAATATCGACTCTAAGTCTTCACCAAATACCACCTCACGTTCAATTAGCATATTTGCCAACGCAAGCAGGTTATCTTTATGAGTTGTTAAAATATCTTCCGCCATCTTTTAAGCCTCGGCAATAACCGCCTTAACCTCGTTATCTATCTCTTCAGCAGTCTTTTCACTATATGGCTTAGTAAACTGCTCCTGCCCCGTTGAGTTATAATAACTAAGATTCTTAACACCTTCGCCCATGCCATAGTATGCTATAATAGCATATGCCATACGCGTTACTCGTTCAAGGTCATTGAGAGCACCAGTAGATACTGCATTGAAGGTCAACTGCTCAGCAACTCTACCTCCAAGAAGCGATGCCATCTCATGCATAAGTTGCTCTTTTGTTGTTATCTGACGCTCTTCTGGCATATACCACGCAGCTCCTAATGCCTTTCCACGAGGAACTATCGTAACCTTTATGAGAGGGTTAGCATAGTGTAAAAGCCAACTAACAGTTGCATGCCCCGCCTCATGGAAGGCAATGGTGCGTTTTTCTTTTTCCGTTAGAAGTTTATTTTTGCGTTCTAATCCACCGATTATTCTATCTATTGCATCTAAAAAGTCTTGCTTTTCTACTGCATTTTTATTCCCACGAGCCGCTATAAGAGCTGCCTCATTACATACGTTAGCAAGGTCTGCGCCAGAGAAGCCGGGTGTCTGCTTAGCAAAAAAAGCAGTTGATACATCATTTGCAATTTTTAACTTTTGTATATGAACATTAAGGATAGCCTCGCGCTCAATAACATCAGGTAAGTCAACATGTATCTGCCTATCAAAACGACCAGCGCGCATGAGTGCTTTGTCTAATATATCAGCACGGTTTGTTGCTGCAAGAATGATAACTCCAGAGTTAGTGCCAAAACCATCCATTTCGGTAAGTAGCTGATTTAGGGTATTTTCTCTTTCGTCGTTTGAAGAGAAGCCGCTGTTCTTACTTCTTGCTCTACCAATAGCATCAATCTCATCGATGAAAACAATACATGGAGCTTTATCTTTCGCTTGTTTGAAAAGGTCGCGAACGCGTGAAGCGCCAACTCCTACAAACATCTCAACGAAATCCGAGCCACTCATCGATAAGAAAGGCACATTCGCCTCGCCAGCTACAGCTTTTGCAAGTAGGGTTTTTCCTGTTCCGGGAGGTCCTACAAGTAGAGCCCCTTTAGGGATAGATGCCCCAAGTTCACTATACTTCTTAGGATTCTTAAGGAAGTCAACCACCTCCATAATCTCCACTTTAACCTCTTCTAAACCTGCAACATCCTTGAAAAGAACCTTTTTTGTGCTATTTTTATCATAAACCTGTGCTGAAGCCTTGCCAACATTAAAAACATTTCCATCCTTGCCACCTCGTAGGCCACGCATTATGAAGAAGATAAAGAATGCAAGTATTAGTAGAGGGAATAACATATTAAGATAATCCATCCATCCTCTTTCGTCATTCTGATAATGTGTTGGTATCTCCTTTGTTTGAGTTACCTCCTCAAGGTCGCTCTCAAACTTATCTACCGAACCAATGTTAAATGTAAACTGCGCCCCTGAGTTAGGGATAGTTTTATATCTGTTATTTTTACGATATTTTTCTACACTATCTTTTTCAATATATACATCAACACGATTTTTGTTAACTATATACAACTCTTTTACATCACCATTGGGCAATATATCATTCTTGAATTCAAACCATGATATTGTTTTCGGTGTTCCACTTTCGCCAATATAGCTCCACATTAATATTATCGCACCAATGATAATATATACCCACATTGGGTTAAATTTTTTCTTATTATCCTTAATTATCTTAGACATAGTTAAAAAGCATTTTCAATTTTTACCTGTGGAGCATCACTCCATAACTCTTCAAGGTTATAATAGGTACGTGTAGCTCTTTCAAATACATGTACCATCATATTACCATAGTCCATAATCATCCATATCCCATTCTCACGTCCTTCAACTCTTATTGGCATCTCTTTTAGATGTTCAATAAGTTGTTTTTCAACCTCATCACTTATAGCCTCTACTTGTGTTGTGGATTGCGCCTCACAAATAACAAAATTATCGGTAATAGCCCCGTCAATACCTGATAAATCAACCACTACGATATTTTCACCTTTTTTTTCTTCCATAGCCGCCACTGCAGCCTCTACAATTTTATTCATTAATTAACTATATTTTTATTTTTTGTCACCTTAATCTGGTGTTACTTATACAAATCAACCTACAAAATTAGCGTTTTTTTTTTATATTTTCGCTTAATATCAATAAAAAAGCGAAACATTATAAATATTTGATTGTTAATGTGCTGATACTTAACATATTTGCTTTAGTTTGAAATTTATTCTTAAGGCAAATAAAATAAATGCTACTGTTACCCCCGAAGTGAAGCCACTCCATATTCCCGCAGCACCAAAATTGAGTATAAAACCGAAAATATATGCCACACCTAATGATACAACCGCATAGCAGAATAGGGCAAAAAGCATAGGCTTTACAACGTCGCCCATGCCACGTAATACGCCAAGCATAGTAATCTGTAATCCATCGAATACCTCCATAAATGCGACCACTAAGAATATTTTTGTTGCTATGTTAATAACATTTATATCTGACACATATATAGATGCAATAACAGAGCCAAATAGATATAATGAAACGCCCGCTATCGACATGATAAGTAGGGATAGATGTGAAGCTGCATAAGCATACCTTTTAATATCCTGCTTATTACCTAAGGCATAGTTATGACTCACTAATATTGTTATAGCAGCAGATATGCCGTTAGAGAATAGGTAGAATAGTGATATTGTCGTAAATACTATCTGGTTTGCAGATATCTCATTAGTACCTATCCATCCCATCATGATGCTTGTTAGGCTTAGTGCGAAGAACTCTACTAAAAGCTGTGCCGCAATTGGTAGCCCCATAGCAAGTAGTTTTCTTATAACTGTAAACGATATATTATTCAGATGAAAAAACTTAAGAAAATATCGATAAAAACGTGCCCGACGCATGTATATGATAAAAATGATAGGCATTATCATGCGCGAAATAAGAGTAGCAACGGCTGCTCCTTCCATTCCCATGGCAGGCAGTCCCAGTTTACCATATATAAGTAGGTAGTTTAGAATGACATTTGTTATATTTGATATAATGGTTATAACCATCTCCGGCTTTGTGTTACCCACGCCATCCATAAATTGTTTAAGTGCAAGGAATAGCATATATGGAAGAAGGCTGAAGCTAATGATAATATAGTAGTTTTTGCTTGCGGTGATGACCTCTGTTGGTTGACCAAAATATTTGAATAGGGACAGTAGCGAAAAGCAGAAAAGTATCATAATAATACCTAATATGCCATTTTGTAGTAATCCGTTCTGAAGTAGTTGTGCGCATGTACGATATTTTTTTGCTACATAACTATAACCAACATTGGGAGTAATACCCATCGCAACACCAAGTCCAAACATCATTATATTCATGACTATCATGCTGGCAAAAGAGGACGCGGCAAGAGGTAGTGTTCCTAATTGCCCCAACATAACAGTATCTACAACCTGCACAAACGTTTGACCTATATTTGCTATAATAATAGGTACTGCAAGCTTTAATATGTTATTATAATATTTCCTATTTAAAAATAGTGACCTCATACTTTCGTAAAAAAAGAGTGACCAATTACTTAAAATTAGTCACTCTTTATATTTTTGTTACCACACTGTTGTGACACCGACAGGATTCAAACCTGTAACCGCCTGATCCGTAGTCAGGGACTCTATTCAGTTGAGCTACGGTGCCATTTTCTCGTTTGCGTGTGCAAAGTTACGTAAAAAAATTTACTCTGCAAAATTTTTCGTTACGAAAAATTCTAAATTTCAAATAGTAAATTAGTCGAATAAATTTTAATAACCCTAAAAATAGCAGTTAACAATAAGTTGAAATCTATTATAGTTCCCATCTGGATATGTTGTAGCAGATAGCTTATTAGGGGAATATTTGCCATTAATATAATAGGCTTGTACTCTTAAATAGTTTAGAGGAGACCATAAAACTCCGATACTTAACTGTTCTTCCATCCCCTCGCCATGAAGGAAACTATTTTCATTGATGCTGAAGTAGTCATACCTAAAAAGAGGCATTATTTTACCCATCCTATATCCTGATGTAACATAAAATCCCTCTTCGTCCACAGAGTTACTTTCTCCGCTATTTTTTACATACTCCGAACGAATAAGTAATTTTTTATTGTCATATATTGCAGAAAAAGAGTATGTGTAAAGTATCTCCGTTTTGTCAGCTACCGTATATTCTCCACGGCGACCTGTTGTTGCGAGTGTTATATTCTCAGTTGGACGGTACATCAAACGAGCTGTTACATCCTTAGAGTTATTATCATCAAGCTTATTTGTTTGCGAACCATTGGTTACAGCAAAAATATAGCTAAATGGTTTGCGACTACCATTTGTAGAACCAAAGTCTCCAGATAGTTTAACTCCAGTATCTCTTCCATAGCCATTATTTCCCGTTATTGCATTGCGACAAGCCATCTTTGCGCCAATAAGTGATATGTCGGGAGTCTCTAAATAGCCGGGGGCTATATCGTGAGTGTCAATGGTAATAGGCAGTGGGAATTGCCCAACACTTAAAGTGGTCCAAGAGTTTAGTTTTATATTCAGAAATAGGTCTAATATTGATATTAATGCCTTACCTTCCGCATCTTTCGAGGATGAATAACCCTCAAGCTGTCCAACATAACTCACCCGACTCGAAAACTCACCCTTTGCAACAAATCTCATACGCTTAATATTGAAAGTTGAGCGATTATTATTCTCAATAGCACTAATATCAGAGTCGTACTGATACCCTGCTTGAACATAACCCGATAACGATAATTTCTTTTCATCCTCCTGCGCAAATAGTGGTAATGCGCTACACGCTATAAGCGCGACAAATAACATTTTTTTTAACACCTCTTTATTCATTAATATATTACAGAGTGCAAAAGTACTACTTTTTATTTAATTGACCACAAATGCGGTATCATTTTTTCTGCAATAATCATCAAAATGTTTGGTACTTAGAAAAAAAAGCCTTAACTTTGTGCGCTTATAGAAGTATTATGTTTTGTCGACATAAAATTATTATTAACAATTATTAATTAACGCAGAAAGATTTAAAGATGCCAACTATTCAACAGTTAGTACGCAAAGGAAGGGTTAAACTCGAGGAAAAGAGTAAATCCCCTGCTTTGAGCTCATGCCCGCAAAGACGTGGTGTGTGCGTTAGGGTTTATACAACAACCCCTAAGAAACCAAACTCTGCTATGCGTAAAGTTGCACGTGTGCGCTTAACAAATGGTAAAGAGGTAAATGCTTATATCCCAGGAGAGGGACATAACCTACAAGAGCACTCTATTGTGCTTGTAAGAGGAGGTCGTGTTAAAGACCTTCCCGGAGTACGTTATCACTTAGTGCGTGGAGCACTTGACGCAGCAGGCGTTGACGGACGTAAACAACGTCGTTCTAAGTATGGAACTAAGCGTCCTAAAGCAGGCAAAGGAGCAGCTCCAGCTAAGAAGAAGTAAAAATTATTATTAATTAAGATTTAGAATTAACTAAAATGAGAAAAGCAAAGCCTAAAAAGCGAATTCTACTTCCAGATCCGAAATTTGGAGATGTAATGGTTACACGTTTTGTGAATAACCTTATGCTGGATGGAAAGAAGAGTATTGCATACGATATCTTCTATAATGCTATAGATATCGTTGGCGAGAAGATGAAGGACTCAGATAAGGCTCCTCTGGATATTTGGAGACAAGCTGTTGAAAACATCACGCCACAAGTTGAAGTAAAGTCACGCCGTGTTGGTGGTGCAACATTCCAAGTACCTGTAGAGGTAAGATCAGAGAGAAAAATCTCTATTAGTATGAAGAACATGATTCTTTATTCTCGTAAGAGATCTGGTCGATCTATGGCAGAGAAACTGTCTGCGGAAATAATTGCTGCATATAATAATGAAGGTGCTGCTTACAAGCGTAAGGAAGAGATGCACAGAA
>CAYIZU010000082.1:0-6432 GCA_964367795.1 uncultured Rikenellaceae bacterium
GTAATTTCAATAAAATTTGAGATTCAAGGCCACACTTCTCAAAAAGAAAGAAATGCACTTTTTGAAATTGTTGCCGATAGTACTACTGCAGAAAGTGATACTTACGAAATAGTTAGTGCTATTGTTCCTGCGGATAGTTTCGAAGGGGAATTAAAAATAAAGGTAAAAGCAAATTCTGGGGATGGCAATGTAAGAATATATCTAACAACTGCAGAAAACGATGAATTTATAGTTGGCAACGAGGAGTCAAGGTACTTTGAGCTATTCCTATCTAATGGTTTAGTAAAGCCATGGTGGTGGACATCATGGGTTGAAAGATATGCATTAGGATCATATAGTGCAGCATACTATGATTTCATAATTCAAGAGGCGGGGGTAACAGATGTTCCATATCCTTACGAAATAAATGGTGTTAAATGGAGTTCTGGTCAGTACAATGCTTTTGAGTCAATACTCATAGAACTATTGGATGCACGTAATAAGCGCGAAGGAAACACTCTATTACATGACGAAGGTGCAGGTAAAGGAGAACCTGTTGTAATAGGTAAATATTATCAATAAGACAAATTATAATCATATGAAAAAGAATATAATAATATTATTTTTTGCTGCAATCTTTTGTGTGACGCTAAATTCGTGTTACAAAGATACAAGTAAATCAGCAACAATGGATATACTAAAAATGACTATTATAGAGCCAGATGATGCACCTGACTATATAACAACATATTTTGGTACGGACTTTGAATTAACTCCAGAGATTGGTCGTTTGGTTGGTCGCGATACTATTAAAATAGAGGGTGACCTAATAGATGACTACACATATAGTTGGAAAATAAATTTAGCTCCCAATGATACTCTTAGTAATATATTATCGTCGGACTTTGTACTAAAAACGGTAATACCAGGATTCCCAAATAGTCAAAACTACGACTTAGAGCTAACTATTACAGAGAAAGAAACTGGTATGCGTACAGTTCTAATATATGATGTTAGAGTACTTAATGACTTAGGGGCAGGTATATTAATTGCTGAAACTGTCGCTAATTCGCACGATTTGGCGTTAATAAGTTCTCGCGATGTTAATATCAACTACGATAAAGATGCCGCAGAGCCTTATTCGGTAAAACGGAATCTATATGCTACAGCTAATGACGGCGCGAAATATCCTGAAAAGATTGATCAGCTTAATTATCACATGTACACTTGGAGAAAAGAGGAGTCCGGGACTCGTGTATTATCAAAAAATTCAAGAATTGCACTTCTTGATGCAGATACATTTAGAGAAAAACTAAGCAACGATGGTATGTTCTTCTTTGCACCATATAACAACAACTTTGAACATTTATTTACCGATTATAGTGTAAATGTATATCTAATAAGAAATGGAATTATTCATGATAATCGCTTGGATAGTGGGAATAGATATTCGTATGAGTCTGAATCTGTTTTGGAAAACCAGATTTTCGCACCATTCTCGGCGGGAACATTTATATACGACACTAAGAATGATGGATTTATCAGAATGTCATATGATAATCAGAATGTTCCTAATGATGATACAGGGGCATTTAACCCTGCAAATTTAGAAAAAGACCTCTCACCTATTTTTGCCGATAGCGGTAGTGATTACAGCTACCCATGGCTGATGAAAGATAGTGAGGGTAAATTATTATGCTATGTTATAGCTCAAACACTAGTAAATGGTTCTTACGTGTATGCCGGAAAAAATATCACTGATTTTAGCGGACTAATTGATATTAATAATGCAACATCATACTCTTTCTCAGGAAGTCATAACATGATGTATTATTCTGTTGATAATAAGCTATACACCGCAGTATATGATGGCTCTACAATATCTCGTAATGAAGTTGTATACACACTACCAAGTGATGAGACAATATCATTTATCAAGATACATAAAAGAGGCGACGGTGAGACTACATTCTCTGAAGATGTTAATGGCGACCCAATTTGGGAGGGGTCTCTAAATAAGGTCATCTATATAATATCTCAAAAAGGGGACGAGGGTATTGTTAGGATAATCCCAATAGAATACCCTGCCTCGGGAACTGTTGCAGCCGATAAGTATATTAAAACAATCGGTGGTTTTGGAACCATCACAGCAATAGACACTAAGTATTAAGTTATTTTTTTCAATAAGGGCGTAATAATGAGATGAATTATGATTTTCACTGTTTGTTCATAAATCATTTACACGCCCTTATTTTATTATCAATAGATAATAATAAAAACCGTTAAATAGATAAAATAATTTGCCAATAATGGCACTATTAAATAACAATTTATTATAATAAATCATGAAGAGATTAATTTTATTTGTTGTAGCTATTTTTGCTGTGACAGTGTCGTTTGGGCAGGGTATCAACTTTGTCAAAACATACGACGAGGCTTTAACTAAAGCCAAGGCGGAGAATAAGGGTATTTTTATCGACTTCTACACCGTATGGTGCGGGCCGTGTAAGACCTTAGACCGTGATGTTTTTCCTCTAAAAAATGTTGGAGACTATTTTAATGAACATTTTGTTTCTCTGAAACTTGACGCAGAGAAAGGTGAAGGTAAAGAGTTGGCTAAGCGTTTCAAAGTTACATCTTACCCTACTTTAGTGTTCTTGGATTCGGATGGTGAACTAAGACACTCTGCTCCTGGAGCTCCGGGTGCTGACGCACTTATTGCATTGGCAAAGAAAGAGGCAAATCCATTAATGGAACAAGTGAAAGCACAACGAAAAATCTATGAATCGGGTAAAATGAGTACTGACGACCTTGTAAAATATATGGATATTCTACAACAAGTAAAACTATCTACTGACGAGGTGATGGCTAAATATCTAAAAAAGTTACCTCGTAAGAAAAGAACCTCTGAAGATGTATATAATAATATTTTAAAATATGGAGCAACAAGCGATGATTATGCTTTTGAATACCTTGTTAAGTATAGAAATAAGTTTTTAAAATATCAGGAATCTGAAGGGGCTCTAGATTATAGAATATTCAGAATTCTGCTTATGGGAGCTTATAATGCCAGCAGAACAGCAGAATCTGCAGGTGGCTCGGTTCCCGAATTTGTAGAAAAATACTTTGAGAAGTGGAGAGGTAAAAACGATGTTGTTAAATATGTGGAAGATACCTATCAATTAGTGCAGTTAAAAAATAATTCAGCAAACCATGACCAAGTGGTTGCCGGTACTGAAAAACTATTAAAAGAGTACCCTCTTGCAATATCGAATCTTGGTAATGAGTTAGTAAAAAATGGTTCTGGGGTAAGAGGTTTTGAGAAATTAGAGGCATATGTTGCTGACCTATTAGAGAGGTACTCAAAAACACATCCAGAACGCGCAGGTCGTTTAGCGGAGAGCTATGCATACCTATATCTACTTAATGCAAGAGATAATGCTATGTCGCATAAGTATTATAGCAAGGCTTATGAGTGGAATGGAAATAAATTCACAGGTTCATATAGTGCAGGTAACTGGCTATATGTAAAGCGTAATTTAGGTATTGAAAAATGTGAAAATTATGGAAAGGAGATGCCTGCATTTAATCTTCCTGACTTAAATGGTAAGATGGTTTCATTATCAAGCCTACGTGGTAAATTTGTATTAATAGATTTTTGGGCTTCATGGTGTGGACCATGTATGGGAGAGCTTCCTTTCTTAAAAGATATACATGAAAAGTATGGTAAAGATGTTGTTGTTCTATCTATCACCGTTGATAAAAACGATAACGCATGGAAAAAGGCGGTTAAAGATAAAAATATGACATGGATGAATATATCGGCTAAAGATACAGATGTTTCAAAGCAGTATGGTGTTAGAGGTATCCCTCGCATAATGCTTCTGAGCAAAGATGGTAAACTTCTTGCCGACCAATTACGTCAAAATGTCATTGAAACTGCAGTAAAAAAGGCTTTAGCCGGTGAATTATAATATATATTAAGTATGAAAAAATTATTTTTATTTGTTATTGCTATATTTGCAGTAACAGTATCGTTCGGACAGGGCATTAACTTTGTTAAAACGTTCGACGAAGCAAAAGCAAAGGCAAAGGCGGAAAATAAACGCATATTTGTCGACTTCTACACTGTATGGTGAGGTCCTTGTAAAATGTTAGACAAGCAGGTGTTTGTCGATAGTGCTGTTGGAGAGTATTTCAACAAGAATTATGTATCTGTGAAAATAGATGCAGAAAAAGGTGATGGTATTGAGTTGGCAAGAGAGTACGGAGTTAAAGCCTACCCTACTCTGGTTTTCCTTGATAAGAATGGTAATTTTCTTTATAAAAAATCGGGTGCTCCACAACCTATAAAATTAATAGAGTGGGCACAAGAGCAGGTTATTGATAATTCGGAACTTAACAAGTATAACGAACTATTTGCTGCAGGGAAACTTAAGAAAAGAGATGATTTAGCTAAGTACATTGAGATTCGTAAGAAAGCGGAGTTATCTCCAGCTGCAGCACTGCCTGCATATGTTAAATCACATAAGAAAAAAGAAAGATACTCTAAGGAGATATATGATTTAATTCTTGAGTGTGGTACTGAATATGGAGGTTACGGACTTGATTTCATAATTAAAAACAGAGATAAATTTATTAAAAGTGGCGTTTCTGTTGACAGGATTGACAATCTAATATACTCACGACTTATATTTAAGGCCTATAGGGTGAATGGTTCGGAAGAGTATTTTGCAGAGATAGAAAAACTGGATTGGGACTTTATAAAATATGTTCGTCAAGGCTATAACACAGTTCAAATGCTTAAGGATAATAGTAAAGTTGATTTTGTATTAACGGAACTAAATAGGCTGCTTGACGAGTGTCCAGCCTCATTCCCTATGATAGCTAACGAGGCTGTCAAATATGGCTGGGGAGCTAATTCTAAGATGGAAAAAGGGGTTAAAGAGTATATCGAACGTAGGGCTAAAGCTGCGCCAAAAGAGGCGACTAAAGCATATCGAAATCTAACCTCGCTTTATCTGCTCAATGCAAGGAGTTGGGAGAAGGCTTACGGGGCACTAAAGATGGCTGTTAAATACTCTGGCGACCCTAACTATGAGAAAGACCTTGTCTTAAGGGCAGAGCGAATGTTAGGTATAGCACCATGTAAAGATTATGGTAAGCAGATGCCTAAGTTTAATCTTCCTGATTTAAATGGCAAAAAAGTATCACTTGATGACTTCAAGGGCAAATATGTCCTTATCGACTTTTGGGCATCATGGTGCGGACCATGCATCGGCGAACTTCCTTATCTAAAGGCGGCACATAATGAGTTTGGACCTAAAGGATTGGTTGTTCTATCTATTACTTTTGATAAAGATTATAAATCATGGAAAAAAGCTGTTAAGGATAAAGGAATGAATTGGTTAAATATCTCTGCCAAAGGAACTGATGTATCAAAGCAATATGGTGTTAGAGGAATACCTCGCATAATGATTATTGGTCCTGATGGTACACTCGTAGCTGATGAACTAAGAGGTGAGCTAATTGAAAAGGCGTTAAATAAGCTTTATAAATAGATTAATTAATAAAATTCAATGATGCGATAATATCTCTGTAATATAGTGATATTCAGAAAATTTTGTGAGGCTGTCTCGAATTATTTCGAGGCGGTCTCTTTTTTTTGTCAAATTGAAATTCTTGAATGTTTTTTCGTGTTTCCGACGGCTCGTTTTGAAAAATGAGCCGTCGGAGACATTATAAAAAAAGAAATTGTCTCAAAAAAAGACTGCCTCGAAATAATTCGAGACAGCCTCTTTGAAAATCTATTTTTTCCCAACCTTTGAGGCAAGCATTAGGATCATCTTTTTACCCTCTAACTTAGGAAGTTGCTCCACTTTTGCATAATCTGCCAAATCTTGAGCAAATCTAAGAAGTAGAATCTCTCCTTGATCTTTAAACACTATCTCCCTACCACTAAAAAATACGTATGCCTTAACTTTTGCTCCATCTTTCAAGAAGTTTTCTGCATGTCGTAGCTTGAAATTATAATCATGGTCGTCCGTATTAGGTCCGAAACGTATCTCTTTAACCACAACTTTTACACTTTTGGCTTTAATCTCTTTAGCTCTTTTTTTCTGTTGATACAAGAATTTTTGGTAGTCAATAACTCGGCACACTGGCGGATTAGCATTAGGAGATATTTCTACTAAGTCCAAACCTTTGCTTTCTGCTAAAGCAAGTGCACTTTGTATGGGCATAACCCCCGATTCTCCTTGTTCATCACCTACAACACGTACTTCACGCGCTTTGATGGCTCCATTAATACTATGCTGAGCCTCTTTTTGTACCCTGCGAGAGTTAGACTCCCTTCTGTTAATTAGTGCTATAACTTTGTCCTCCTTTAATTAGTTAATATTTATTTTACTGCAAATTTACGCAAACTTTATTATATTCCAAATTTTTTATAAA
>CAYIZU010000082.1:6442-8562 GCA_964367795.1 uncultured Rikenellaceae bacterium
GGCTCAATTTCCTTTCCAACTATCTCATCAATATAAGCTGTGAACTCTTCAAGTGTCATTGCCCCCTTATCACCCTCACCTTGTTTACGGATAGAAAGAGTACCATTAGTTACTTCGTTCTCTCCAACAATGATAAGGAAAGGTGTGCGCTTAAGTTCGTTATCACGTATCTTCTTACCTATCTTTTCATTTCTGTCATCTACAACAGTTCTAACGTTACATGCGTTAAGTTTCTCAGCGCATGATACCGCATAGTCGTTATATTTTTCACTTATTGGAAGAATAACCACTTGCTCTGGCGTTAACCATAGTGGGAATTTTCCTGCAGTGTGCTCTAAAAGTACCGCAACGAAACGCTCCATTGAACCAAAAGGTGCTCTGTGAATCATTATAGGACGATGCAGCTTATCGTCAGAACCGGTATAAGTTAAATCGAAACGCTCCGGTAGATTATAATCTACTTGAATAGTTCCTAACTGCCATTTACGCCCAAGAGCATCTTTAACCATAAAATCGAGTTTCGGGCCATAGAAAGCAGCCTCACCATACTCCACTATTGTTGCGAGACCCTTCTCTGCTGTAGCCTCAATGATTGCGCTTTCAGCCTTATCCCAATTTTCCTCTGAACCTATATACTTCTCTCTGCTAACTTTATCGCGTAGAGATATTTGAGCCGTAAAATCTTCAAAACTTAATGTCTTAAAGATATATAGCACTATATCGATTACCTTCTTGAACTCCTCCTTAAGTTGATCAGGACGGCAAAATATATGCGCATCATCTTGTGTAAATCCGCGAACTCTTGTCAGTCCGTGCAATTCACCACTTTGTTCATATCTATAAACAGTACCAAATTCAGCAAGCCTTACAGGTAAATCCTTATACGAGCGCGGTTTCCAACGATAAATTTCACAATGATGCGGACAGTTCATCGGTTTTAATAAAAACTCCTCGTTCTCATCAGGTGTATGAATGGGTTGAAATGAATCCTTTCCATATTTCGCATAGTGACCAGAGGTAACATATAAGTCTTTCATGCCTATATGCGGAGTAATAACCTGCTCATAACCATGTACTTTTTGAACACTTTTAAGGAAATTTTCTAATCTTTCGCGTAGAGCGGCCCCTTTAGGTAGCCACAACGGTAAACCTTGCCCTACACGCTTAGAGAAGTGAAAAAGTTCCAGTTCCTTGCCCAATTTACGATGATCACGTTTTTTTGCCTCCTCCATGAGTAATAAATACTCATCTAAAAGAGATTTTTTAGGGAATGTGATACCATATATGCGTGTTAGCATTTTGTTCTTTTCATCACCACGCCAGTAGGCACCAGCTATTGAGGTTAATTTTATGGCTTTTATCTGTTTAGTGTCTGGGATATGCGGACCACGGCATAAATCAGTAAAACCACCATTGGTATAGAAAGTTATAGTGCCATCATCAAGACCCTCAATAAGTTCTAACTTGTATTGGTCACCTTTTTCTGAATAGATTCTTATTGCCTCCTCTTTACTTATATCAGTACGGCAGAAACTTTCGCCCTTAGAGGCTATTTCTGCCATTTTTTTCTCGATTTTTGGAAGGTCGTTTTCAATTATTGGCGTTGGGCTATCAACATCGTAATAAAATCCAGACTCGATACTTGGACCAATACCAAACTTTATCCCTGGATACAACTCCTCTAATGCTGCAGCCAATAGATGCGACGAAGAGTGCCAAAAAGCATCTTTCCCTTCGGCATCTTCCCATTTATATAGTTTAATAGCACCATTTACATTAATAGGGCGTTTAGAATCAATTACTTCGCCATCTATTGATACGCATAGCACCTCTTTAGCTAATCGAGGAGATATACTCTCGGCTATCTCCATACCTGTTACCCCTTTATTATACTCTCTTACAGAGCCATCAGGGAATGTTATCTTAATATTATCCATACTCAATATATAATTACACTTGTATCAAAGCACAAATATAGGAAAAATATTTTTTTTCGTATCAAATATAGAGCAAAAAATTTGTAAAGTTTAAAAATATTATTACTTTTGCACCTTGTAAGCCCAGATGGTGAAATTGGTATACACGCTACTTTGAGGGGGTAGTGGCCGTTAGGTCGTGCA